>JANMDR010000070.1:0-2878 GCA_031376425.1 Betaproteobacteria bacterium | reverse complement strand
AAAACTCAATCAGGTTTGCGTTGAGGACTTTGAGCAATTGAACTTTGCACTGAAAACATTTAAGGATTGGTACAACCAAATTCGACCACATCAAAACTTAAATGGGCATACACCAGCGGAGGTACGCGCTTGGTTGACTGGACGTATTACAACGGAACAGTTTGAAGAAAAGGTTGTACAACACGCTACCCCGTTTGTAGCATGGGATGGTTTGCTTAACGGGTATCGAATACGGTGGAAATCCGCTTAAACAGTAGGTTTACAGATATTTAAGATTACCCGTTTCGCATAGCAGTTGCGAGGAATACCCATGCGTTTGTGCATCTAAATTTAGGATGATTTGGCTTATGGTGTGATGAAAAAACGGGGATCGCGTAAAACGCGGCGATGCTTCTAAAATAGATTGCAGATTTAGTGATCAAAAAATTTAAAGAACGGTGATTCGGGCTGTGTTTTATGAAGTGTCCACGATGGACAGGACAAACGGGGTAAGCCTGAAACGCAACAGTGATTCAAAAATTGATTGCAAGTTTAGCGATCAAAAAAATTTAAATAACAGTGATTCGGGCTGTGTTTTATGACGCGTCCACGGTGGACAGGACAACAGGACACGTTGATTCTGGCTGTGTTTTATGATGTGTCCGCAGTGGACAGGATAACGGCGACGTGAACAGGACAATCATCTTATTTGAAAATTAACCAAGTCACCCAAGAATGCCACTCGCTCATTTATCTTTTGATACTCAACAGGGGCAACCTCCGCCAAACAACGCATGAGTACTCCATCTTGAGCTTGCAGACTATTCTCCAAGTCAATAGTCGGTTTAATCATTAGCGCGGCTTTAGCGATGAGACGCACCATTACCTCCAAATTAGCTCTCTCGCTTGACGAAGCGCGAGATAAATAAAATGGGTAGTAATGTAAATCAAGTAAACCACCTTGCCAAAATCGCGGGTCTTTTGGCAATGCACTTTCAAATGCGATGGCGTCTTGCAATAAAAGCCGTGCTCGTGCCACTTTATCAAAAAACGCTGAGCCAGAAGGTTGCCTTTGATATTCATTACTGGGTAGAAAAATATCAAGCGCTTTGTTTGCGAATAAATCATCGGTAAAGGTGAACACAAATTTTTCGCTTACTCCAGCAATACTTGTTGTTGGAAAAAGTTGATTCAACGCGCGAAAATGCGCGATCACTTGGGCTTCTTTACCTATAGGAACGGGAATTGTAAAATGACGTCTAAGCCGATTGTAGAACGGCCCGACGTAGAACTCAGTTCCGTTAAAAAATGGCGCACACATATTCGAGGAAAAACCTGATTTTTTACACGGCTCGCCCATCGCTGTTAGCCTGCGCTTAAAACGAGAAATCGTTTTCTTTAGTTCTTCAACATTATGAAATCTATAAAATTGAGACGTCATATCAGCCAATGATTGCTGAAATGTACGCACTATCCCAAAATCTCTAAAAACTGTGTTAGGGGAGGTGACAAAATTCAACATCGTGTACGGCACATCGGGGTGCGGCGTGACAAAGCAAGTGAACTGATCTACCCGTCTCCCTGATAGCAAATTAGGCCAGACGTTAAAGGCTAATTCTTCAAAAGATGTTTCTACTTCCGTAAATAGTTGGCTCATCATTTCTTCCGAATACAATTCCTGTTAAACGACGTTTGAGTTCCCGATACATACCCATATCGCACTCCCTCAAAAGCAAAGCCAATTGTGTTTGGTATACCAATGGACCACCAGCGCGGGTTGTAAACAGTCTCCAGTTCATTTACTATCAATTGACGCCCCTCAACAGTCTCTACTATATTTAGGACATCTACTTTGCGACGTCCTCCTAGTACTTGATCAGCATACGTTGCCCCTAAAATTAAACTTAACGGAATACGAGCAATGTCGGCATGTATAAGTATATGACTCGCATGTGGAATGATTGAACGCGGCTCTTGCTCTTCGGCACCACAAAGATAAATTGGTATCGTATGGTGATCTCGGGGACTTACCGCTAAGGCCAGTGCCGCTGCTTGCTCTTTTGTAAGGTCCTTCGCATCAGCTTCGTCGCTAGTCTTGGATGCAATTGACGCTTGCGCGTAGCCAATAGCAACTACATCCCAAACCCCATATTTCCGACTACCTCCTTCAAGCCGTTGAAACGTGTTGTACCCATATACCGCTGCCCCAACAATGGTTGCAGCCGCAAGAATCCCCACAACTGTCTGCGTCGCTGTGAAATCCCCCAAGCCCACGCGGCCACTTGGGTCACGCATATTAATTGGATCATCGTTGCCGTATATATATTTGTTTATCGTGATTGGTTTTCGTGGGAAACCTGCAAACTTATCCTGACTAACAAACCTCCCCATGCTAGGGTGATAATACCTCGCCCGTAAATAGATCAGCCCATTATCCGCATCTTGATGCTCACCTGCGTATAAATAGTTAGTGGGGTGGATGCCGGTTTTGTAGATTACTTGGCCGTAGTCGGTGTAGCGCCATGTGCTGGTGATTGCACTGGTGCTATCGGTGACCATTCTGGTAGAGCCTAGATGGTCTGCATGGTAGGTGTAGCTTTGCAGGTTGAAGGTAGCTGCGCCTGTTCCCGTTCCATTGCCCGTGTTACTGCCCCCATTCTGACTATGCGCCATATTGCGTTCTTCGCCGATGCGTTCACCGCCAGGGGTTAGTACGTAGGCGGCAATCAAGGTGCCGTTGCCGTCGCGTTCTTCTATTGCTTGGGCGTAGGCTGCGGTTTTGTCGATTGCGTAGTGGGTGATGTCTTGCGGTGCGGCGGCTTGGGGGGCGGCGATGATGGCGATGCCGCCTACGTTGGTTTTAGCGCGGCTGATTCTGTGGCCGTCGGCATCGTATTGG
>JANMDR010000058.1:0-2934 GCA_031376425.1 Betaproteobacteria bacterium | reverse complement strand
GCGAGGCTCAAACAGAACCCACTTCCGAAGAATTGCAACAAGAGCAGGATAATCTACAGGGGTTGGCACGTAGTTTGCGCTTGGATTACCAGCTTGCCGATGTCAAAACCGGTAGTGTAAAAAATCGCACTAAGAGCATATCAACGGCCGCGGCGATCGATACCCCGCACTTTGGCGCATTGGCTTTGACGCTAAATTTAAGTGCCGGTAGCGTCAGTAGTAGTAATGGCATTGATAGTAGCAACAGCTCTGCGCGGCGCGGTCTTTGGCGTATTGACCAGCGCGGCATGCCATTCAATGGTGGTTGGCTGGGTCACCATGCCGTCGGCACGATTAATACCATTGTTACGCCGTTGGCGCGCGGCTTCAGCCGCTTAACATTGCCCACCGCGCCGATTGAGGGCATCACTGCCCAATATCAGCGACCTGGTACGGATGTAAACGCGTCAATAGGTCGGCTAGGCTTATTCTCGGGTAGGGATTTGGATGGATTTAACGCCAGTGGCGGCAGCTTGTTGTCTGTGGGGGGGCAAACTCGCATTGGTGGTGCATCTGCTGGCACCGTAAACGCCACCGTGTTTAGTATGCCCCGTATTGACATCGCCGCGCAATTTTTGCAATCGCACGCCGTATCACAAGGGTTAAATGCCAATACGGCCAATACCACTACTGAGCAAAATAGCACGAGTCTTTACCTATCTGGCGCATGGCAAGGCCGTGCACCATGGGCACCAACTGAAGCATTGTCAGTACCAACGCCTAGCGGTACCGCTATCGTGGAACGGGTTCATGGGCTACAAACACAGGCTGGCTTAGTGGTGTCGCGTGTGGCACCAAGCAGCAGTAATTCCACGGTTTTGCCTGCGCAGGCGCTAGGGGTTTGGCAAGACTTAAACTGGCGTAGCCCTGCTTGGCGGCAGGCTGCAAGCCTCTATTATTTCCAACCTAATTTAGCGTGGGGTAATAGCTTATTGCCCGGTGATCTGCAAGGTGTGATGTATCGTGCTGAAACCGCTACCCGTCAATTATCGTTTGGCTTCAGTGGCGAGCTAAACAGTCGCATCCAAACCATTAAAGACGCTACGCGTGAGGCATCCCTGTTTGCCACTGCTAATGCACGATATCGCATTAACGCTGATCTGAGCATCAATGGCGCACTGACCTTGCGTACCGGAGACGCACGCGCTAATTCTGTGCAGTTCACTCTTGATCACGTGAATCGTTACGGTACGGGGCAGTGGCGCACTAATTGGCTCACTACGGCAAAATCTGACGTGGCAAGATTTGGCTTTGACCAAGGCTGGAAAATTGGTGCCCAAGATATTTTTTCAACATCGCTCAGTTATGAAATTGACCGTTCAGCGACTCGGCAAGATGGTAGCTGGATATGGAATGCGATAGGAACTTTACCGGTGCCGTTCACCGCATCGGCCACCTTGAGCGGCAGTATCAGTGGCACGAGTTCTACCCGCCGCTCGCGTGGCGGTGGTGGGAGCATTGACACTAGCGCAACTGGAGTAAGTGACGATTTTTTCACCGCCAGCACCCGCAATATAGCGCTGCAACTTACAGCGCCGTTGAGCAAAAGTTGGTCCATGTCTGCAAGCTACACGGTTAATAGTGGTCGTACCAAACGTGATACAACGCTGCGCTCCCCTTTTGAAATTGCCTCCACACCCACGCTACCAAGTTTTACAGAAACTGGGAGCGTGTTATTGTTGCTTCGCTACGGTGCAACCGCCGGAACCCGTCAAACACCATTGGGGCGGAAATTTGTGGGAAATAGTGCAACGGTAAATGTTGGCGCAGGACGTATCGAAGGCACCGTATTTTTTGATAATAATGCGGACGGCGTGCGCCAAGCGGATGAAGCTGGCGTGCCCAATGTCACCCTGCTACTCAATGGTCGTTATATTGCGCGTAGTAATCAACAAGGCCGCTATGTGTTTGATTATGTTGCGACAGGCGAACAGCAGATAGAAATAGTGCCTGACAATGTGCCCTTACCCTGGTCACCCAAAGATCGTGATGCGGTAACAGTGACTGTGCAAGTACGTGAAACGACGACGGCTAATTTCGCACTACAACGTTAGTAAATTCTTTGTACACAGCCTATTTAAGGGCATCTTCAGGCAAGCAAGTGAGTGTTTTTTCAGTGGTTCCGTTGGTGTAGTGCCGCCACAAAACTTCCAGCGGCCCTTGCATTTTGTAGTATGCAAAAATATGCGCAATGCCTAGCAACAGCGCATAGCAAGCTAGGCTCAATCCCAATAGGCCAAATTGTGAATTGCGATAGGGGTAGGTAACGGCGGGAAAGAAGCCGTTCAGAAAAATAAGCATCAACAGCGACTGACTAATATAAAAACTCAACGCCACTTTGCCTGCGGGCGCAAAAATACGATAGAGCCATGGCGTAGTTTGCGTAGGTGCACGCGCTTGTAGAGCAATGAACGCGATGTAGGCTAGAGCAAGCACGGGGCCAAACTCGCCAAGTCCACCGATGACCGTCGTTCGCAGTGTTTCGCTATCATGGGACGCTTGAAGTTGTAGATAGCCGTAAGCAATACTCATGGGCGCACCAATTGCGAACGCGGTAATTGCAATTTGCCGCCAAAACGCTTGAATACGCGGTAAATGCGCTAAGGTGAGAAGCCGACATTGTGCAGTCAGGGCACCCAATAAAAACAAACTTAGCATTGCCGGGATGAGAAAGATCGCGCTAATCAGCACACCAATATAATCAGTGATACGTTGCCCAGTCTGCGCAAAGTAGCTGCCATTTTTATAGATTGCATTCGTCGCTTCAATGGCGATGCGCGTCGTTTCGGACGTAGCTTCTGGCGGTATTGCGTTGGTGGTGACCAATGCGCCAAGCAACCCCAATAGTAAAAAAAATAGACTTACGCCGATATGCATCCAGAACCAAAATTTAAA
>JANMDR010000329.1:0-26556 GCA_031376425.1 Betaproteobacteria bacterium | reverse complement strand
CATGCCGCGCATGCGGAACAAGCCATGCAACTTGTAGTAAATATAGAACCGGACAATACCCCAGTACTCGCCAACTTAGCCATCGTGCTCAAGCAACAGGGGCGTATTGCCGAAGCCGATAAATTTGAAGCACGTTTAGCGCAGCTACAACCCAACCCACCGTTCCATTTTTTTAATTTAGGCTTGGCGGCAATGCGTGAGCGTCGCTTTGAAGTTGCGCGCGATTACTTTCAACAAGAAGTAAATCGTGCAGCCTACAACGATGAGTTTCATTTTTGGTTAGCCGCATCTTATTACGCGCTAAATGACGCCAAGCATGCCCAAACACACTTGCAGCTTGCAATAGAAAATAGCGCAACGCGAAAATCACATGATTTATATGTGGCGAAGCTGGATATTGTGACGGCAAAAGTACCGCGTTAGCTAACGAAAAACCTTACGATGATAGATCGGTGATTCCCTAAAACAAAGATACCCCAACCAGTTAATTTACGTGTATCGAAGCAGAATGAGCTAATGAATATTGCTGCCCCCCGAGCACCTTACATGCCGCTATGTCATACCGCTATTGCGCAAGCCGCATGGTGCATGGTGATTCCACAATTTTTGTCGCAAGATGAATGCGCGCAGTTAATTTTTGAAAGCGAGCAACGCGGTTATCTTAGCGCTAGCACTGATTATCCGCCGTCTTATCGCAACAATGCACGGTAAGTTATTGATGATATTGATCTCGCGCAGCGCATGGCTGAGCGGCTACAAGGCCATGCGCCCGCAACATGGGTGAATGACGCCAAAAAGTGGGATTTTGATTGCATCAACGAACGGTTTCGGTTTTGCCGATATGCGCCATCGCAGCAATTTCATATTCACCAAGACGGTGTTTTTCACCGGCTTACAGCGCCGGAGGGTGCCCGCTCGTTTCTTACTTTTATGATTTACTTAAATGATGGAGATGAGTTTGTAGGCGGTGATACGCTGTTTTATGCCGACGGGCTGGGTGCTACAAAAAACACTGATGGAGATGGGCTCAATATAATTGCTCGGGTACGCCCGCAGGTGGGTAGCTTGATACTTTTTGACCATAGCGTGTGGCACGCTGGCGAAATGGTGACGGCTGGAGTGAAACATATTATGCGCAGCGATGTGCTCTATAAACCTACGTGCGGAACGATGCCCGTTGTAACACCGGCAGCGCCGTCAAGCGCGTTTACGCCGGCCCATCAAGGCTATATATGGACGCTAACCGCACTGCAGCGTATTGAAGGCGATGCGCTCGCCTCATGTATTGCCAGTGGTGGGCGCGACAAAGTTATTCGCTTGTGGAGCGCCCAAGGTGCCCCCATGCAGGCGCTGCACGGGCACACGCAATCAGTATTAGGCTTGGCACCACTGCTTGAAGGGAAATTAGCCTCGGTATCGCGTGATCGTAGTTTGAAAATTTGGAACATCGCTACGGGGCAATGCGCAGTGAGTGTGGCGGCGCATGAAAGTGCTGTGTTGTGTGTATGCGCGTTTGTGCGTGATACGGAACAGCGTATTGCTACCGGTGGTGCCGATAGCCAAGTGAAGTTATGGAATACGGAGGGCGTGCAGCAAAGCACACTAAATGGGCACACCGGCTGGGTGTGGGATATTGCGCCCATGGTGCGTGCGGGTGAGGGTGCTACAGTTTCTGAAGATGGCGATATCGCCACAGTTTCCGAAGATGGCGATATCGCCATATGGAACACCCTAACCCTGCAACGTACGCACAGGCTTGCTGGGAATGTGCCACTGCGCACGCTTGTTGTGGCTGAAAACGGTCGTATCATTATATCGGGTGATATGAACGGGAATATTTTGATGTGGGTGCTTAAAGACCGACATTGGCGCGTCACAGCGTCCATACGTGCGCACACGGCCGCTGTGCGGCGCTTGCGTCTGCTTTCACCAATATTATTGGCTAGTGCTGGTGAAGATAACCAACTAAGGCTTTGGCGTATTGAAGCAGAATTTGCAGCCGAATTTGCGTTGGTTGCGCAAGCGGCATTTAGCCACAGTAATTTTGTTACCGATGCGATGGCTGTTGACGGTGGCTGCTTGAGTTGTAGCTACGATGGCGAGATTAAAAAGTGGCAATGTTAGTAAGTTGAGCCTCGTTTGCGGTCATCTTGCCGGTTTTTGCAGTACTGTAGCTATTTTGTAATGTTAAGTGCCGCACAGCGTTTAAGGCATTAGTAACGTAGGCTTAGTCTCCATATACCCATTTCGAGGATTGACTAATGACTGCACCTACTTTACGTGCCAGCCATCCTAAGCTTGCAGCGGTGTTGCAGAGCCTTGCGCATACGGAAATTAAAGCCGTTGATTGCGTGGCGCAATTGGCGCAGCTTGTTGATGCGCTACGACCAGCAGATGCTGATAATAGTGTTCTGGCGAATGCAAGGTTTTTGGCATTGTGTGAAACCTTAGAGTTGCCTGAAAATGCCCTGAATGCGACGCTTTACAGTCATATTGAAAATCTATTTGCGCAACGTCGGCAGGTGAGTTTTTTTAGCGATAGCGGAATTTTGCCGGATACCGGATTTTTCTCTGAATGTTGGCGGCGTTTAGTGGCGCGAGTGCTTCCCGCCATACCGGATTCCAATAATGTGCTGGATTGCATCAATCAACTATTTCACCGGCGTGATGATTATGTTTGGCTAAACAGCATTGATGCATCGTTGAAGCTGCGCTTTTGGCAGGCCTTGCAGGCATCAAAAATCGCCAGTATTGAGGCAAATACAATTGTTGCCCAGCCCACAACGTCGTTGGGGCAGGATATCTGGATTAATACGCAACTGCAGATGTTAGACGCCACCGACCATTTAGCCACACGCATCGGCGCGACAGGGCTAGACCCAGAATTGATGAGGCTTTACCCAAGATTGGCCGAACGTGATTCACCGTTTTTAGCGCTGGCGGTAAACACACATCAAGTTGCTGAACGCTTGCGTGCGCTACTTTTAGTGAATGCTGAAAAGCCGATGGTAAGCATACAACCGGAGGAGCAAACCACGGTGCTGATTGCACAATGCCAAGACGTGATCGCGCGCATTCGCAGCCGTGCAGCCAGCCAAGGTACCAGTTTGAGCGTAACGTATTTATTGGTGCGGCTGGAGCAATCATTACATCGCCTAGCTTGGCTTGATGAAGTTTTAAGAGTTCCGCAGGCAATACAAGCAACAACTGCAGATGCGCTAAATGTCCCGCAAGGGGGCACTCCTCGGGTCGCAGCTGCAGTTGCGGTATCAAATAGCGCAGAAATACCGTCCCGTGTTATGTTGTGGATAGAGTTTTTAGATGATGCTATTGCTGGTGAAGCGCGTCGCCGTGGGGTCCGTTCGCTGATTTCGCGCACCATAGGCTTGTTGGCACTGCGCGTTACCCACAACGCTGGCCGCACGGGGGAGCATTACATCGCCACGTCTCGTGATGAGTATTTTGCGATGTGGCGCTCGGCAATGGGAGCAGGTTTGATTGTGGGCTTTATGGCGCTTGCAAAAATTAGTATGGCTAAACTGGCGCTGCCTCCGCTCGGTTTTGCCGTGGCCTACAGCTTGGATTATGCGGTGGGGTTTATCCTTATTCATATGTTGCATTTTACGGTGGCAACCAAACAACCGGCAATGACGGCCGCCACCATCGCTGCTGCCATCAGTGAAATTCGTGGCCGCATGCGTGAGCTAGAAACACTTGCCACAGCGATTACCGACGTATTTCGTACCCAAATAGCAGCCATTTTAGGAAACGTGCTTATCGCATTACCCACGACCATGTTCATTGCGTTTATAAGTGCGCAAATAACCGGACATCCGCTAGTAACGGCAGAAAAAGCCCACACACTTTTAAAGTCAATCTCGCCCTTAGAAAGTGCCGCGCTTTTTTACGCCGCTATCGCTGGTGTATGTTTGTTTTTGGCGGGCTTAATTTCGGGCTACTACGACAATTTAGCAGCGTACGAGCGTATTCGTGAGCGGGTGGAGCACGCAGACTGGCTTAAAAAACTAATCGGTGAATCACGCAGGCGGCAAGTGGCAGAATATCTGGATAATAATTTAGGCGCGCTGGCGGGTAATTTTTTCTTCGGCATCATGCTCGGTTTTATGCCCACACTTGGTTATGTGACAGGGCTGCCCTTAGACGTGTGCCATGTGACTTTTTCGGCCGCCTACTTTGGCTTTTCAATGGTAGCGCTGAATTTCTCGGTTGAGCCTTTAATTGCCGCACACGCGTTTGTCGGCATCGCCTGCATAGGCTTAGTGAATTTGAGCGTGAGCTTTTTATTGGCGCTTTGGGTGGCGTTGCGTGCTCGTGGTGTTAATTTTGGCTTAGACCAAACTGGTAAGCTGTTGGTAATTTTGTGGGCTAAGTTTAGGCAAGATTGGCGACAGTTTGCATGGTTGAAGAAGCAATAAAACAGGATGTTTTCAGCAACTTGAGAGCACGGTGGGCAACGCCTTTTTGCCCGCCATCTGGAGCTAGTACTATCGCCATTCAATTACATGCGCTTTGCGAACCTTAGGGCAGCCGCACGCAGTTAAACCCTACCGGTGCTGCAAACACAGTGCTAAGAAACGCGCTCACCGCATCTTGTGCGCTATTGCTTTCCCATGCTGCGCCGCCGTGCGCGGCACCGAGCACATTGCGTTTGGTGCTGCAGCGGCTTGCCGCCTCCATCGCCGTCTGCATCACTGTGCTTTGAGCGTTGGGCACGGTGCAGTCTTGTGTGCCATGCATTAAAAGAAGCGGTGGCGTGTTGCTGCCTATGTAGTTTGCTGGATTGGCGCGTTTTATAGCTGCCGCGCAGGGCGCGTTGGCGACAGTGCAGCCTAATAAATTGCTTTCAGGCGAATCGGTGCGGCCATGCGTGGCAGCGGCCGCACCACAGCCTTGATTGATGGTTTGTGCATCCATCTGCGCGAAATCCGATGGGCCGTACCACGCCACACCAGCGTGTACGTGGCTGGACGTTGTGGCGTTGCCGAGGCTTAAGTCTTCAAGGTCAGCAACACCACCGGATGTGGCCGCCAGCGACGCCAAATGACCACCCGCAGAGCTGCCAAAGCTAGCGAATTTATTGGGGTCTAATTTGTAATTAGCGGCGTTGGCACGTAGGAAGCGAATCGCGGCTTTTACGTCATGAATTTGTGCGGGAAACTTTGCCGTGCCGCTTAAGCGATAGTTGATAGACGCCACTGCATAACCTTTGCACACTAAGCGTTTTACGGCAGCAACGTCAGCCTTATCGCCCATAATCCAGCCGCCGCCGTGTATCCAAATAATGGTGGGGTGGGCGTTGGTATTTGCACTGTTTGGAAGATATAGATCAAGCCTTTGTGCAGGCACGCCGTTGGCAACATAGTTGAGCGTGATGGGCGCATCGCTAACACATGCGGGTGCTGCGCCATTGGGTGTGATATCACCTACGGGCAAGCTTAATGTTTGTGGCCGTTTACTGCATAAATTGGTGGCACCACCAGCAATGGCGAAGCGCTCAATATTGAGTGTGCGGTTAACGATGCCGTAACTTGGCAGGTTATAACTGAACGCCCCTTTTTCGCCATTACTAAAATTTAACGCGAAGCTACCGACTACATTGGTTTGCGGTTGCGTGGGTGTGAACATATCTGAAAACGCCACCCCAATGGGCACCTGATAAAGCTCGCCAGTAAAGCGATTTTGTAATCCAGTATCGACTTGACCAATGCCCACTAGCCACGTAGCGCTGCCGGTATCGTTATAGCTATACCAACCAAAAAATACCTTATTAGCCTGATGCGAAATTTGTACGCCCCAACCCGCTTGGGCACCTGCACCCCACCAGTGATCGGTGAAGTTGGTGGCGTTAACGCGTGCGGCGGTTTGCAAACTGCACAGCGGAATGTCATTGGGTGCAGCAAAGTCTTGTGGCGCTAAATCAAACTTGGTCTGCACAATATTACCGACGGCATAGCTCAAATTAAGCCGGTTAATTGCGGTGAGTGTAAGCGTTGCGGTGCCCGATTGCTGGACTTTGAAGTTGGTGGAATCGGTTATTTGCGCCAGCGGCGTGCCATTGGCTGTAACCAAGGTGCCTGCACAAATATTGCCGATAAAGCTGCACTGTAGGCTGTGCCAAATTGGTTTGCGCTGGGCATCAAACGTAAACCACACCGCCTGCGTGGAGCTACCTTGCTGCTGTATGCTCAATCCCCAACCGGGTTCCGTGGGTTTGTACCAAAAGCCCACTTGGTTAGGCGATTGCGCAAAGGCAGAGCCGGTGAGTGCCGCGCACACGATCATCGCGGCTAAGCATTTAAGGATTAGCATCAGGCAATCTGGTCTTTGCATAATCGGGATGGTTTAGCATTTATACCTTGAAGATTCTCTATTTTAGGGCTTTTTCAGGGTATTTTGTGATGCAGGAATTACTTCGCGGGCAATTGTGTGTTCGCGGGTAATTTAGGCGCTTTTGCGTTTTGCATGCCAATGGCACTAATGCGTGAATCGGCAGTATCGTCAAACACTACAAAAGCAGCAAACCAACTGCCATCTGCTCGCCCCTGCAGCAAGGCGGTGGTGTCTGGTTGCGGCAAGATATAGCTGCGCAATCCCCGCAAATCCATGCCGCCCGTGTTTGCGAAACGCTTTGCAAACGCCGCCTCAAAAACGTCAATAGGAACCGACTTCGCAAAGTCGGGTGTTAGGTGCGCAGCCACAAAGGCACGCGTGGCTGCAGGGCTGTTTGTATTGATGGTTTCGACCAATGCGGTCAACCGTTCGCCTTTTTTGCTTTGTGGAGGGCTTAAATTGTCTCTAAACGGGTTATGCGCTTGCTCCGCCTGCCTAAAATCCTCGCCATCGATTACGAAGTCTTTGGTGCCGCAAACAGGTGAGGTGGCCACGCGGTTATCGCTAAAAGTAGCAATGCCACTTTCCAATATTTCGCGCCCGCCCGATTTTGCATTGCCGCGCTTTAAAAATTTAAATTGAAAACGGGTTGCAGGCGGAAGCTGTAAGGTGCCCGTCCAAACATTGATGGCAACGTTGAATGGTGCCTTGGTGGCGCTGTTGTTTTCACCATTGCCCGCTGTATTGTTCGTGGGCACGAGCGTAAGCAGGTTTGCCGCTTGCGCCGCCCATTGCCCTAATGCAGCTTGGTCGCCGGTAACGTGCATGGCGGCATCCGCTGCAGCAGTGATGTCGGTGATTTTGAAGGTGACGGGTACGGTGGTGCAGGGAGTGGCGTAGGCAGTGTGGGCGGAGGCGCAAGTGAGCGCGGCGCAGATGGCATAATATAAAAATATTTTCATCATCTAAGGTCGTAGTTAAAAATTAAAGTTTACGTGATTTTTACTCGCATTCGTGCTAATGAACACAATAGCGCAATGGTTTTTGCCGTCATTCTAGCGAAGGCTGGAATCTAGTCTTTTCAACCTTTAGCGCCAAGGCACGATAATTCAGTTCAACATCACCGTCCAATCGGTTCGCGCTATGATTATGTTTTTACGGTCTTGTTAGGCGTCGTTAATATATGCTTCAAAATCGAGTATTTCTGCAAGAAGTTTCAGACGGCGATGGCGAGGAACTTGCGACGCTCAGAGTTCAAGCGATGCGTGAGAGCCTAGAAAAGGTCGGTCGCTTCGACCCGCATCGCGCCAGAGAGCGTTTTCTTTCGGGCTTCTCGCCGAACGACGCTCGACACGTACTTGACAGCGAAATAAGGGTAGGGTTCATCGTCGTCCGACAATTGGGGGTCGAGCTACTTCTCGATCACCTCTACATTCATCCGGAGCATCAAGGCAGGGGCATTGGTTCTGCCGTCTTGGCAGCGGTCTTTGCGCAAGCTGATAGTTTGGGTAAGAACGTTCGCGTCGGCGCATTGAAGCAAAGTCGCTCAAACGAGTTTTATGTTCGCCACGGCTTTGTAGCTATCGAGCAGAGCGAATTTGATAACTACTATGTTCGCTATCCAAACAGCATAACCTAACCCTTCCATCAATGGGATGCTTTCCGGCTTGCGGCGTTACCGGTGGCTGTGGAACACTGTTCGTGCATCGGAGTCCGCTGTATCTGTAGGGGCGCATTGCATGCGCCCTCTTGGCATGTGCGCGATGCCGGTAAAGTGCGCGACAGGTGCGAGAGGGCTGGCATCGCGTGTTACGCACATACCGCATACAGCGTCGTTTTCAGACAATTAACCCTGTAAGCGCCCCGACGATCCGAAAGTGTCTTCCTCACGAGGAAAGGGCATGTATAAGCATTCAATACGCCAACCTAAGCCCCAATCGCCGCTGTCAAGTACCGGTACCGTTGCTGCAGGGGCTCCGGTACGTTATCTCCTAGTTTGGCCAACAACTGCCCATGTAACGGTAATTCCTGACGCCAGTGCGATGCGTCTATTTCCGTTAGCGTTTTGTATGCGGTTTGGGAATAATTTAAACCCGACCAGTCGATATCTTCAAATCTTGGGATAGCGCCGAGCACTGTGAGTTCGGCATTGGCGGTGCCTTCAAGGCGCTCAACAATCCATTTGAGCACACGCATATTGTCACCGTAGCCGGGCCACATAAATTTGTTGTCTGCGCCTTTTTTAAACCAATTTACGCAGTACAGTTTGGGTGCGTTGTTGCCTAGTTTTGCGCCGATATTGCACCAATGGGCAAAATAATCGGCCATGTTATAGCCGCAAAAAGCGAGCATGGCAAAGGGGTCGCGGCGCACTATGCCTACTTGGCCGGTAATGGCTGCCGTGGTTTCTGAGCCCATGGTGGCGGCCATGTATACGCCTTCATTCCAGCTATTGGCTTCTGTTACCAAGGGCACGGTGGTTGAGCGACGGCCACCGAAGATCATTGCTGAAATTTCCACGCCTTTTGGATCGTCCCATGCCGAATCAAGTGAGGGGCATTGGCTTGCAGAAACTGTGAAGCGGGCATTGGGATGCGCGGCAGGGCGACCACATTCTGGCGTCCAAGCATTGCCTTGCCAATCGGTTAAGTGCGGTGGCGCGGTGGGGGTCATACCGTCCCACCACACATCGCCTTCGGGGGTCAGCGCCACGTTGGTGAAGATAACATTTGCCGTGAGCGTTTTCATGCAGTTGGGGTTGGTTTCAATGCTGGTGCCGGGAGCTACGCCGAAGAAGCCGGCTTCGGGGTTGATGGCGCGTAGTTTTCCATTGGCATCAGGTTTTATCCACGCGATATCGTCGCCTACAGTGGTAATTTTCCAGCCCTGCGCTGCCAATGGTGCTGGGGGTATTAGCATCGCAAAATTTGTTTTGCCGCAAGCGGATGGAAAAGCAGCTGTGACGTAGTGTTTTTTGCCAGCAGGGTTTTCTACGCCTAAAATTAGCATGTGTTCAGCCAGCCAGCCTTCTTGTTTACCCATCACACTGGCGATGCGCAGCGCAAAGCATTTTTTGCCAAGCAAGGCATTGCCACCGTAACCCGAGCCATAAGACCAGATTGTGTGGGTTTCAGGGAAATGGACGATATATTTATGGTCTTTGTTGCACGGCCACGGCACGTCTTTATCACCGGCGGCTAAAGGAGCGCCAGCGGAATGCAGCGCGGGTACAAAGTCGCCATCATCACCCAGCACATCAAGTACGGCTTGCCCCATGCGCGTCATGATGCGCATGTTTACAGCCACATAGGCGGAATCGGAAATTTCAACACCAATGTGGGCAATAGGTGAGCCAACCGGCCCCATGCTGAAGGGCACGACGTACATGGTGCGGCCGCGCATGCTGCCAGCAAATAGCTGGCTTAATTTTTCGCGCATTACATCAGGCGCTTCCCAGTTATTGGTGGCACCGGCATCGTCTTTATTTTCAGAACAAATGAAAGTGCGATCTTCAACCCGAGCTACGTCAGAAGGGTCAGAGCAAGCAAGGTAGGAGTTGGGTCGCAAAGTTTCATTGAGCTTGGTAAAAGTACCCGAAGCAACAAGTTCAGCACAAAGCCTGTTGTATTCGCCTTCAGAACCATCGCACCAATACACCCTTTCTGGCTGTGTAAGTGCGGCTATTTCAGCTACCCATGCAAGTAGTTTTTGGTTATTGGTGGGGTTAGGGTAGTTGGCGTTGCTGGAAGCGGAGTTGGAAACGACGGTTTGTGCAAAAACAGGTTTTACCATTGCATGCATAGCGGCTCCGAGTGGGAATGAATACTGTTCTAAATAAACGACTTTTAACTACAGAACTGTAATTATCCCATACCAATTTAGAGGTGGTATTCAGTTATTATGCTTTAGATGCATGACTATGCGATTTAAAATGACCTGAAAATAGTCTAACCATTTGATTTTAAATGGATATTTAAATTATTGTGTTTTTTAGTAATTTATTGAGTCTAGAAGCCTGCATAGCATTCGCTTTTTGCGCCTGTTACAAAAATGTAACTAATTCGCGTCTGCTATGAGCGTGCCCACCGCAGCATTGCTGGAAATGGCGCTGCACCGCTTGCGGCTGCATTCACGTTACTAAGCGCCATTCCTGCGTTTTCCAGTTGCATCAAGCCTGGGAAAATTCCCACTGAAAAACCTAGCAGCAGCCCTTCACTACGGCCATGATAGCCCTTGGTGTGGAACACAATTTCCGGTGGCAGGCCAAGATGGGTGATGGCCGCATACGACCACGCCAGCGCGCCTAGCTCTGCTGTGTCCATTAAATCGGTGGGAATTACGGCACCGTCTGCATATTGCGCACGCACAGCAGCCGATAGCACTGCCAAATGCCCGGCCTCATGCAGTAAATCGCCGCTATTTTCAAGTTTTTGACGGTCAAATAAAATGGTGGAGCCGCGCAGGGTTAAGCCGGGTAAAAAAGTATCCGTACTTAGCGTGGTTTCCAAAACGGTTAGCCCCACCTCGGTGCGCAGAAAAGCAACGATTTTATCGACGAGTTCGGTAGTTTGCATGTGCGGAAAATGCGGGTTAAATAGAGATTGAAGAAGCGAGAGTATAGGGCATCTTCAGCCACATTTAGTGATGTCGGTGCATTTGCAAATTGATCGAACTCACCTGCATAGGTGGTATTTATAAATGAATGCCAACGCTACATTATGGCTGATTGCATTTACGGCACTAAGAAATTTGCAGCGCGCACTTTACTGGCTGTTGGTCGCTTTAATTCCGTGCATTAAAAGGTTTACCCCCTGTTCTCCTCATGTGCTCGCAAATGCATTAGCGAGTGCGTGAGGAGATTTTTTGTTGGGGTTTAAACCAAAAACGGCATTCCCGATTGTCGCGCAAAACGATTTAAATTAGGAAACACTTGGCTAAGCTCGCTGGTACTTGTCGCCCCCATCCATTTGGCGAAGGTGGCCCCATATTCATCCACGGAAGTTTGTGGCAGTAATCTGCCTTGGCCGACATCGTAGGCGCTGGCTAAGGCAATGGTGGGGAATTCTTGGTTCACACCGGAACCACCGTAAAATTTGCCGCCTGCAACCGCACCGCCCAACACAAAATTATGCCCACCCCAGCCGTGATCTGATCCGTTACCGTTTGAGGTTAACGTACGACCAAAATCGCTCATGGTGAAGGTGGTGACATTATTGGCTAAACCCTGAGCCTTAGTCCAGTTATAGAACCACGTTAGTGCCTCATCTAGCTGGCGTAACAGGTCGTTATGCAAGCCAGCTAGAATCGGTGTGGGATTGGTGGAGTCTTTGAATTGGTCGCCGTGGTTATCAAAACCACCCATGGATACAAAAAATATTTGGCGCTTCACGCCAAGCGTATTACGGGCGGCGATCATGCTGGCTACGGAACGCAGCTGTATTGCTAAACGGTTCGCGGAAGGCCGCCCCGATGCGCTGATAATTGTGACTGGTGGATCTGGCGTGATTGGAAACTTTTCACTCACCACACCAGCCGCGTCCTTCACCGGTTCGCCCGCTGCCGTTAAGTTATACAGAGCCGCATTCACAAATTCGCCAGTGCTGCGTGCTGTAGAGGCCATATTGGCCCATTGCTGTTCTAAAATATTCGTACGCGGTGCCGCTAAATGCGCTTCATAGGCCATTTGCGGAGCAGGGCGTTGTGGTGAGTAATTATCCCAATCACGGTATGCCCGCAAACGCCTTACGATTGTGCTTTTTGAGTTATTCCATCCAGTCACCGAATAGCTTGATACGCGGTCACCTTTTTGGAATAAGCTTTGCCCCGATACACTGATTGACACTGAAACTTGGCTATTACCATTGGCTGCTTCAATGATGTCTGCAAGTCTCCCCCCCCAGCCAGTTTCAGCAGGGTAGTCGGCACGGCCTGTTTGCCAGTGGTTTTGCATATCGGAGTGCGAGAATAGTTGCGGCGGTAGATTAATTTGGCTTTGGTATTGGGCCAGCGTTGTTGGCTGTAGCAGTACACCGACATTGCTCACCACGGCAAGTTTTTTGTCGTTATTAAAAAGATTGGCAAGCCCTGCCAATGCCGGATGAAAGCCAAAAGTGCGACCCGGAATGCCCGGGTTAATCGGGATTGTGTTCGCGGCCGGAATGGCGAGATTACCGCGCGCCGCTGCGTACGCTGCGTATTCATTGCCTAGAGGGATGACGGCGTTATTACTGTCATTACCCCCAAACAAAAAAACACAAACCGTGGCGCGGTAGTCGTTGAACGGCCCTGCCGCATAGGCAGCTTGCATCATGCCCCCGAGCATTGGCGTGGCCGCTACTGTGCCCATGATCTGCATAAACTTACGGCGATCTTGATGCAGACTTACTTCGGTTTCTGGCGTAATCATGTTAGTCGCGGATTTAGTCACAGGTTTAGTCATTTCTGCACCTTATTTTTGAACCGTATATTCGGGTGAATTGAGAATATGCCAAAGTACTTGATACACGCGGTCACGTGCTTGATTGGCTGCATTGGTATCGGTGAGCTTGGTGGCGACATCAACCATTTCAGACTTAAATTTAGAGCTCATTTGCCCCGCCATAAAGGTCATGTTTAGCGCTTCAACCATCACTAAAGGATTGGTGGAAAGTCGGGTGTAATAGCTATAGTCGGGATTGGTACGTTTGCTGGCTTCGTCCCCCGCGCCAAAGCCGCCAAGAATGCCCCATTTGGAAAAATCAGCAAACCCGCCAATGGTGGCGCTATTGGTGATTTCAAACTCTGGCCCGACCAGCTTTGCTGCTTCAACAGGGCCAGTGGGCGCAAAATCAGGATGGTAGAAATTAAATACTGATGGTGCACGCAATGGGCTTTGGCCAATTGCATCGGAGCCGCCTAAATCCCAGATTGAGCTATAGCTGCCGCCCGCCATTTTTCCGCCAAAGGCACGGTGGGCTTGGGTGAAGCGCATAATCGGCTCACGCACCTTGCCGAAAAAGTTCGGTTGCTTTTCTAATGGCAAACGTGCTTCCTCATCGAGCAAAATAGCGGTTACTACCGCTTTCATATCGCCGCGAACGCCGCTGCCGTTGTTGTTAAACACGGTGGCAACGCGCCGCACATAGCCACCTGTGGGGTTGCTCGTTACTAGGCGTTGGATGAGTTGGGCACTGATGAAGGGCGCGACATTGGGGTGATTAAATACATTATCGATTGCATCTTCAAGATCTTTTTCAGCGGTTTGCCCGGCGGGTAAATTTTGCTTGAAATTAGCGGAGCCGGGGTATACCAATAAACTCTTTGCGCCTGTATCATGTGCGGGGCCGGTGATGGTGCGTTTATCGTCTGCGGAACGATAGGCTGCCGTCCATGGCTGCATAGGTGCTGACCATGCAACACAGGCTTTCTCGCCGCTAACGGTATCCATCGGATAGGGTACGTCAGGATAGAGCCAGCGCCACGATTTTGTTTGATCTTGTCCGGCAAAAGTCCAGCCGGTGAGTGCCCGCGCGAGGTTTTGGGCAGTGGCTTCAGAATAAGTTTCAATCGTTTTGCCGTTCAGCAATTGGGTGGTGCCGTCCATATTGAGCATGACGGTGCCAATGGAAAATAGCTGGAGCAGTTCGCGCGCGTAGTTTTCATTGGGTATTGAATTAAGCACCGCATCGGCTTTGGCGCTCTGCTTCATATCGAGGTAATCACCCATCGCCGGACTTAGGGTAACATCGCGCAAAATATCTCTGAAGTTACCGAAGGCATGGCGGCCTAGCATATCCAAATAGGCACCAGTAGCACAGGGTTGATCGAGCAAGGTATTTTGATTGAGCGAAATAACTAATATTTGCGATAGCGCATTGACCACGCGCTGCCGTAGTTGGTCGTTCGCTTCAAAATATTGTTTCCACAGCAAACCCGACATTACTGCCCAGCTCCGCTCAGGGTAGTCAGCATTTGCCCGTACTTGAGGTAGATACAACGATTGCGGGATATTGAGTTGCCCGGTAACGTAGGCACTAGCCCCAAGACTTGCCACCCGGGTAATTTCGGCTTGGGTCGCACCAAATGTGGTTTGTGTGAGTAGGCGCGAGGCATCATTAAGCGTCATGCTCGCTGCGGGCACCGTAACCCCGGGGGGGGCGAGTACGTGGCCATCAGTACGCACATAAACCCAGCCGCGCGAGCTGGTTAATACATTCTTTTCATTCTCGTCCGTAGTCCATAAAAACTTATCTAGTGGCGGGTAATAGAGTACGAAAAGGGGTAAGGTATTGGCACTTGCGGCCGCAGGTTGGGACAGTATATAGCAATCAATACCGTCGGAAGAGTTGCCTGGAAGGGCTTTCATTTTTGCGTGTTCTAAGGCGTCGGATGTCCAGTGGTGCCAGCGTGTATTGCTGTTGTAAATGCGGTAGTAGGGCACGAGTGATACACCAGCGTAACTACCTCCAGTATCAAGGCAACGGTGCGCCAGATTTTCTTGGCTCCAATTACGTGTGCCTAAAACATTGTATTCATTTAGATCGGATGTGTATAAATGCGCCAGTGTCGCTGGGCTATACAAGCGATACCGTGGCTTAGGGCTTTGCGCCGCAACATCAAATGCAAGGGCTGAAAGCGTACAGGCAACGATGGCCAGTAGAACCCTACTTTTGCCAAAATGGGGTTGCCGCTGGGCTTGTTGTTTTAAGATGTGGTGATAGGGAGTAGGAGTAAGCATCATTACGGCCTCAATCTTAAGAATCGACAAAAATTCAGAACTAAGTGCAGATTAGGGCAGTTGTGCATGCCTGTCAGTGCTTAACTTAACAGTTTTTTGCGCTTTAGTGGTGAAGTAGAGATTAAGGTAGTCGCCAATGTGCGAGCTTGCACTTTTAGCAGATAAAAATTAGTTTTACGTGCGGTGATGGGTATTCGCTAATTTGGCCGATAATTGCATATTCCCACTTTACATTAACGTGCTATGAGCAAAGCCTTCACCAAAGAAACGGATCAAGAAGACGATGACGATGCATTTCCCGCCGCCTTGGCTATTCCAGCTGGTAGCAAAAACTACATCACGCCTGACGGGTATAAGCGCCTAAACGCGGAATTGCTGCATTTGCTAGATGTGGAGCGGCCGCAAATGACGGCGGTGGTTTCTTGGGCCGCAAAGAACGGTGATCGTAGTGAAAATGGCGATTACTTGTATGGTAAAAAACGCTTGCGTGAAATTGATAGGCGCATTCGTTTTTTAAATAAACGCATCGATAATGCTGAGGTAATTGACCCCACTGCACCGCGTGAAGCCGACGCTGCCGAGCGGGTATTTTTTGGTGCGACCGTAACTTATGCCGAACCTAATGGAGTTGAAAAAACCATCAGCATTGTGGGTTTGGACGAGCTTGATTTAGCGCGTCACTACATCACTTGGATATCGCCTTTAGCGCGCACCTTGATTAAGGCGCGCGAAGGTGAAACCGTGCTATTGCGCGCACCGTCTGGCAATATCGAATTAGAAGTCATTTCGGTTGCGTATAACGCTATTCATATAGAGCCATTTGTACCGTTATTGCTGGATGTACCAAATCCAAATGCGGGTAGGTAGGAGTGTTAGCGCTAAAATTATTTTTGGTGCCGTTCTTTTTAGGCGTCATCTCACTGGCTGGTAAATATTTAGGGCCTAATTTTGCAGGCTGGTTGGCAGGCTTGCCGGTGGTGGTAGGGCCGATTTTATTTCTCGTTGCAATAGACCAAGGTGCCCAATTTGCTGGCGCTTCTGCCGTATTCACCTTAGCTACAGTAGGGGCGGTGATGGCTTTTGCGGTGGGCTATGCGTGGTGTGTGACGCGAGTTAGCTGGCCGTTAGCAGCACTAGGGGGATTAATGGCTTGGTTTGCGATGGCGGCGCTGGTGTTGGCAGTGAGTTGGACTTTGCCTGCAGCCATCATTTTTGCGGCGTTGGTTTTGTTTTTAGCCCCGCGCATTTTTCCTAAATCAAATGCGGCGGTGAAGCCCGCACCACTACCCCACGGTGAGCTGTTTTTGCGCATGGCTGTGGGCGGCTTGCTTACCTATGGCGTCGCTACCTACGCAGCCAGCTTGGGCACGCGGCTAAGCGGCATCGCGGCCTTAGCGCCAGTGTTAACACCGGTGTTGGCGGTATTTGTGCATCGCCGATCAGGTGCAGATCACGCGATAGCGCTGTTGCGCGGCCTATCGCGCGGCTTAATTACTTTAGCGGTATTTGTGGCAACGGTGGCATGGTGTTTACCGCAGTGGGGGATTGCGATTTCGTTTAGTGTGGCGATAGCGGTTGCCTTGTTGTTACACGGGTTTGCGCTGTGGTGGTCAAGGCGTACAAAACTGTAATTTAACTTACGCCATAAATCCCAGATTAGTATTGCTAAAATTACTTATATTTGGCAACACTAATTTCATATCCGTGCTGCTTACGCCAAACCATGCTGCTAGGGTAGCGGCGTATTGGTCAACTGATGTCGTTGGAATTAGTCGGCCTGAACCTACTTCATCGTCATTATTAAAGCCGATGATAGGGAAGGTGCCGTAGTAGCGTTTGCCTTGCACGGCGCCGCCCATGATGAAATGATGGCTTCCCCAACCGTGGTCGGAACCATCGCCATTACTGGTGAGGGTGCGGCCGAAATCAGAAGCCGTGAAAGTGGTTACTTGAGGGCTGATAGATAGGCTTTCAATGCAGGTGTTGAAGTAGGCCAACGCGGCAGCTAGTTGTGCGTGCAAGATGGGCTGGGTGGTGAGCTGATTGTCGTGGGTATCAAAACCGTTTAGCGATACAAAAAACACTTGGCGTTTAGCACCTAAGGTGCCGCGCACAGCAATCATCCGCGCTACCATGCGCAATTGTGCCGCGAGAGAATTGGTAACAAGATCGGCGCTCAACGGAAAATCGGGTGCACCCGTTAATGCGGCCGACAGATTTTTATCGGCATCGATAGAGCGTTGCGTGGTGTTGGCGAGATCACGCGAAAATACATGGCTGCCACCATTGGTAATCACGTTTTTAAGCGCGGCGTTGGTGCTCGATAAGCCGAATAAGCCACCGTTAAGGCCGGTCACGGCCACTGATCCCTGCGTACCAATTTGATAGGCGGCTACAGTGCGGCCAGCTAAGAATACAGCACTGCCAGTGATGGAGTTACAGGTAAAAACAGTGCTGCTATTTTGTGCGGCAAATAGATCGCCTATGCGTCCGCCCCAGCCGTAGGTAGCGCCTTCAGGGGCGCTGGCTTGCCACACTGATTGTTGGTCATTGTGCGAAAAAAGCTTGGGTGGCAAGGGCACGGAGCCAGCAGTATATTGGGCTTTGGTGGTGGGCACCACAAGCGGCCCTACATTTGCTAGTACCGCCAATTTACCGGCGTCCCACAGAGTTTTGAGGGGTGCCATTTCTTTTGGTAAAGCAAAAATTCTGCCAGCATTGTTGCCGATTAGCGGTGTGTTTGGTGCGAGCGGCAGTAAATCTGCGGCAGCACGCGAGATCGTGGCGCGGGATGCGGTATAGGTATTGAATGAAGCGGTGTCATAGGGAATAACGGTATTGTTATGATCGTTCGCGCCGTATAAAAATACGCATACCAATGCCTTGTAATCCGTCGCGCTTTGCGCTGCAGCGTTACCAATCCCAGCCAAATTGAGTGCGAAGGGCGCGGCGCTACCAGCGATGCTGAGTTTGGCGGCAGTGTTTAGAAACCGGCGGCGAGATTGTTTAGTTTGGTTTTTCATATTGGCCGCCTTTAGTTTTGGAGAATGTAATCGGGCGATGCAAGCGTTAAGTAAATCGCCAAATTCACGCGATTACGCTTGTCGGTATCGCTTTGTGCGGGCGTGCTGCGAATGGTTACGGCAGCTACCGCATCGCGGATAGTGTTGCGGGTGGTAGCAGATAATTTTCCGGCTGCTAGTAATAAATTGACGCGATCAACCAATGCGTCGGGGTTGGTGGCAAGTGCTAATTCTGCGCTGTAGTCGGGCAACACATCGCGCACACCATTCGTAGCCGTACCAATTCCGGTGCTTACCACTGAGCGCATATAATTTAAATAGCCTGCTACCGATGTTTCGCTGGTGATTTGCGCTTCTGGCGAAACTAAAGTCGCAGCGGCGGTGAGGGAGTTTGGTGGCACATAATTTGGGCGATAGAAATTAAAAACCGATGGCGAACGTAAGGGCGATTGCGCTAGCTCGGTGGATGGATCAGATAAATCGCCCATTAGGAATTTGCCGTCCGTGGATTTTGCGTTAAATGCCCGCATCCATTGAATCAAGCGAATTACCGGCTCACGTAGCTTGCCAGATTGGTCGGTAGTGTTAGCAATATTACGTGCCTCCACATCCAGCAAAATCGCCTTGATGACAGACTTCATGTCGCCCCGCACACCTGCGCCGTTGTTGTTAAAAACCGCCGCCACACGCGCCACATAGGCAGGGCTTGGGTTGCTGCTGACGAGGCGTTGTATCAGTTGTTTGCCAACAAATGGCCCGACATTGGGGTGATTAAACAAGGTATCGAGTGCCACCTTTACATCGGCATCTGCGTCAGACGCAGCATTAGCGGGAATTGTTATGCCAAGAAATTTTTTCTCATTCGTTGCATGAAACTGGTTGTAGGCCTGCATCGGCAAAATTTCGCGATTGACGTCTCTTGCGGATGCATTACCTCTAAAGCGATTGGTGCTTTTGTCTGGCCCGCCCCAGCTTAATCCGGTGAATACTTTTGCTAAACCGGTAATGTCGGCATTGGTATAAGTTTCCAATGCCTTACCCGCAGCATCTTGTTTTACCGTGCCGTCAATATTTAATTGATATAAGCCAATGCTAAATAGCTGCATCACTTCGCGGGCATAATTTTCATCGGGTACACTTCCGGTAGCTAGGTTTTCTTTTTCATTTTTCAGCGAAGAAAGATAAATGCCCATCATCGGTGAATAGGTGACGGCATCGAGTAAATCACGATAGTTGCTAAATGCATTTTTACCTAATAAATCGAGGTAATTTGAGGGGCCGCGTGGATAACCCGCGCTGAGGTTTGAATCGAGAGAAATTACAAAAAGCTGTGATAGGGCGAAGGCGACACGTTGACGTAGTTGATCATCGCCTTGGGAAAACTGCTTCCACATGCTGCGTTGAAATTCGGTTTGGCCCATTTGCTGATCAAGGGGCAGCGCTAACACCAGCGCGCTCACACCCGGCAGGTGCATGGATTGCGGCTTGGCGAATTGCGTTGTTATCCAAGTATCGTAATTTGATCCAGTGAGGCCATCTATTTCTGCCATGCGCGGGCCAAATGTGGCTTGGGCTAAAAAGCGCGCGGCTTCTTGCGCGGATAACCTGGCGGGCGGCGGAAACACATAGGCTTCTACGCCTGTTGGATTACCTATTGCGCCCTCAGGCAGCCACGCACCGCTGGCCACCAGCACGTTAAACTCATTTTGATCCACCGTCCAGGTATGCACAGCGGTGCCCTTTAGCACCAGGCGGTATAAAGGCACGGTGCCCGGCACACCTGCGCGTAGGAACACGTAACCGTCAATTCCTTCACCGCCGTAGGTGGTGCTGAGTGCGTTTAGCACATTGTATTCATTGCTGTCGGAAGTCCAGAAATGCTGGCGAATCGGTTTAATATAAACGCGATAATAAGGCACGGCAGCTACCCCGCCAAGGGTAGCAGGCGCTTTGTAAATTTGATGATCTATGCCTTCGGCAATATAGGTCATCGGGAAATTCGCCACCAAATAATCGTTTTCGTTTTTATCGGTGGTAAATAAATGGGCTTGAGTTGACGGTATATAGATGCGATAGCGCGGCACAGGAGTTTGTGCGTAGGCGTTAGCTGTCATTGCACTAAAAAACGCACCAAAAATTGCGAACAGACTGATGCGGAAAAATAGTGAGAATCTATTTGCTAAAACCATATTGCCCCCATGTGGTTAATTCGATAGTACGCATTGAATGGCTCATTGAATGGCTTACCGTCACCGCAATGTAACGCATAACTAGCGGAGATGGTTTGGCAGAGTTGTAACAGTGTCCGTACGGTGTAAGCAAATGTTGCTATTGTTGCTATTGGGTGCCCCAGAGATACAAATCTAACGCGCGATGTTGGCTATGCCGGAAACGCAACAACGTGATCAATTTCAAGCTTGATGCCGATTAGCTGACCAATTTCATGGTTATGGTGCGATGGCACCAGCGACAGTACGGTGGCACCACTGCTTAGTCTTAGGGTGTACAAAATATCGGCACCGCGAAATGCCTTATGCAGCACCTTGGCCTGTTCCGGACTGGCATCGTCGTGCAAAATATCATCGGGGCGTACTAGTACGCTTAAGCGGCTACCCGCCGAAAAATGTGGCGACGTTTCTTCGGTAATACGCATTGCCCCAAGCTCAGTATCAATTAAACCAAGCGCATTCATCCGGCCATTTAGCAGCACCCCTTGACCGACAAAATCCGCGACAAAGCGAGTGGCAGGGCGGTGATAAAGATTATAAGCACTAGTCCATTGCTCTATGGCTCCGTTGTGCATGACGCCAATTTTATCGGCAATCGAGAATGCTTCATGCTGGTCATGGGTGACGAGTAGGGCAGGAACATGTTGCGATTTCAAAATAGCCCTTACTTCTAGGCCAAGCTCTTCACGAAGGCTTACATCTAAGTTTGAAAAAGGTTCGTCCAGTAGCATCAACTTTGGTTTTGGTGCTAGAGCGCGGGCAAGTGCCACCCGTTGCCGTTGGCCGCCCGATATTTCGTGCGGATAGGCGCGCGCGGATTGACGTAGTTGCACCAAATCCAGCATCTCGGACACCCTTGATAATTGGGCATCTTTAGGCAATTTGCTGAGACCAAAGGCAATATTTTTCTCAATCGTTAGATGGGGGAAAAGGGCGTAATCTTGAAACACCATGCCCAGACCACGCTCACGCGTTGGGGTATTAATTTTCGTATCGCATACCGTTTCGCCATAGAGCGCAATGCGGCCCTGCTGTGGCTGATTCAAGCCCGCAATACAGCGCAGTACGGTGGTTTTACCGCATCCACTCGGGCCAAGTAGGCAGGCAATATCATCATCAAAAATGGATAGAGAAAGGTCGCGGCATACCGCGTTTTCGGCCACATTTGTTCGCCGCTGCGCGTAGCTGAACGTGAGGTTCTCGACTCGTACCACTTCGCGCACCACCTCGCGCGGTGGAATGGCTTCGTCCGAGATTGCGTGTTTAGTTTCGATATAAGCGGTTTGGGATTTCACGTGATGATTAAGTCAGAAAATAGGCGCTAAGGGTAAGTCTAGGCAAAAAACGGGTTAAATGCGAAAGATTTAATCGCAATCATACCCCGTCTAAATCTAAAGTGCTTGACAAATGAGAATGATTCGTATTAAATATACTTTTAATATTTGAGCACTCTATATTTTCGGAGATTTATCATGCAAAAGTACCCAAAACAGCAGAAATTAAAGACTATTTTAGCCACTTGTACCTTGTTTACTGCGGCGCTGCTTGGCCCCACCATCGCGCAAGCTCAAAGTAATGGCGTTTTAAACTTGTATTCGTCACGGCATTATCAAACTGATGAGGCGCTGTACGCAAACTTTGAAAAGCAGACAGGTATTAAGATTAATCGCGTTGAAGCGCCGGAAGATCCGCTGATCGAGCGCATCAAGAATGAGGGCGATAAAACGCAAGCCGATGTGTTGGTTACTGTTGATATTGGCCGTATTTGGCGTGCCGAACAAATGGGATTATTTGCACCGGTGAAGTCCGCAATCCTAACGGAGCGTATACCAGCTTCTTTGCGTAGCCCTGAAAATTTGTGGTTTGGATTTTCCACTCGTGCAAGAGTAATTATCGCGAGTAAAGCCGATTTTAAAGCAGATGAAATTAAAAACTACGAGGATTTAGCCAACCCAAAATATAAGGGCAAGGTATGCACTCGATCCGGCGGTCATGTTTATAGTTTATCGTTGCTGAGTTCAATTGTGGCGGCATCGGGGCCTGCAGCAGCCGAAGATTGGGCTAAGGGCGTGGTTGCAAACTTTGCGCGCGCACCCAAAGGAGGGGATACGGATCAAATTAAAGCTGTGGCCGCTGGCGAATGTAAGATTGCGCTATCAAACACCTATTATTATTTGCGTTTGCTAAAGTCAGACAAAGCTGAGGATAGAGCAATTGCAGAAAAAGTACATATCATTTTCCCGAACCAAGCAGGGCGGGGGACGCATATGAATATCTCTGGGGCTGGCGTTTTGAAGTATGCGAAAAACAAGGAAGCTGCGGTAAAGTTTTTAGAGTATCTATCGAGTGATTCTGCGCAGGAATACTTCGCCAATGGTAATAATGAATTTCCAGTGACTAGCTTGAAGCTGAAGGGCAATCCGCAATTGGCGGCGCTTGCAAATTTTAAGCGTGACACGGTAAATATTGATTTGATCGGCAAAAACGGTCCGGCTGCACAGCAGATTTATGATCGCGCAGGATATAAATAAATCATCGGTTAATGCTTAGGGGTGTTGTAATATTTGCCGTCTGGTATTAGGATTCAGGTCTTATTGCTACATCCACCTCTAATTTTGAAAGTATCGTCATGAAACTTAAGTTAATGCCCACCCTGCAAGTTGCTGCTGGTTGCTTATTGCTGAGCAGTCTTGTTGGTTGCCAATCGATGGAAGAAATGCGGGCCGAGCGCGCGAAAAAAGGTGAGCAGGTTGAACGGATGACGGGTAGCAATATTCCCCGTAAAGATGGTGTAGGCGATGTCAAAGTTGCCAGTGGTGAAGCCATTCGTAGCATTGAAAATACCAATGCGGCGGCTACTGCTGCTGCCAGCGGTTCAGGAAGATAAACCTAATTTTATTTGAGGCGTCAAATCATGAAAAAAACCTCCGGTTTGCCTTTTTTTACCGCCACTGCATTAGTGTTTGGTCTGATGCTCGGCGGCTGCGCTACAGATAAAGCGTTTCAAGAAGCGATGGCTAAAAAGGAAGAGAAAGAAGCAGCGACAGGTTCCAATATTATGCGTAAAGATCGCAGCGGTGACGTCGTTGTAGTCAGTCCCGATGCACTAGTTGATAAACGCAATAATCCGGCCGCACCGAAAGCAGGTAACTGAGGTTCGTAACTGCGGTCGATAACTAAGTTAATTGAGCTGAAGTTAATATGCTCGAATTAAAAATAGCGCCTTTGGCGCTATTTTTTTTGTGTTGGATTTGTCTGCCAATGCAGTAAAATCCTGCATTGGTGATTTAGGTGGTTCCCTAAGTGTTTTTAGGTAAAACTATCTAGTTTCTCATTGAATGCTGAATAATTTGATGAAAATGGGTTTGCAGCATGGCGATTTGGCATAAAGCGGTTTGGAATAGTATTGATGCTTTGGTGGCGAATCCAACCATTGTGGCCTTGTTTCGCCTATGGCATGTTGCGGCCTCAAAAAATGCCGGTGTGCCCACCAAAGCGCAAATTTCGCTTGAAGCCTTACCGCAACATCAACCCAATTTTATGTATCTACATGCAGAAGGCGAGGATTTTCGCTATCTGCATTACGGTGTTGATATCCAGCAGTACTCTAAATTTGATATGACTGGTCGCGCGGTATCGGAGTTTAAGGGTGAGCTGGGCGATTTTTTTATGGCGCGGTATCGAGAAGTGATTGCCAAACAGCAACCGCTTTATACCGTGCATTACGCAGATTTAGCTAAATCCGTCGTTACATGGGAACGGCTTATCATGCCGTTGCGGGATGAAAATGGCAATATTTCTCTATTGGTATATAACATCCCCTTAGAATCGCGTCATGTGCTGCTGGACGCTGTTTTAAATTCAACTAATGACGGCATCGTTGCATTGCGACCTGCTAAAAATACCGCACTCGAAATAACGGGTTGGGTAGTGCTTGCGGCTAATAATTTAATTGGTCGTTACTTAGGCGCAAAACAGGATAATGTTTTGGGCATGTTGGCGCACGAAGCTTATGCGCAGTGGGAAAACTTGGGGCTAAACGCGCGTTGTTTAGAAGGTTTGGGCTTGACGGTTTCTAAAGACTTTAGTTTCAGTTTGCTTGATAATTCTTTGGAGAACCCAGTAATACGCTATTTTGCATGCCATGTTGCGTCACTTAACGATGGTTGTGTGCTGCGCATAAATGATATTACTGAGCGCCTAAGCTATGAGCAAACATTGCTCGACGCGAAGCGGGTGGCCGAGTCAGCAGCCGAAGCCAAGGCATCATTTTTAGCCACGATGAGCCATGAAATCCGTACGCCTATGAACGGTATTATTGGCATGACGAGCTTGTTAATGGAAACTAAGCTTACGGCTGATCAAGCTGAATTTACCGAAGTGATTCGCCAAAGCAGCGAAAGCTTATTGGTGGTGGTTAACGATATTCTCGATTTTTCTAAAATTGAGTCCGGCTATTTGGGCTTGGAATGGATACCTTTTGACCTCCAAGAAATTGTAGAGAGTGGCATTGAAGTTGTTGCCAGCGCGGGGCTATCCAAGAATATCGATATAGTCTATTTGATTGAGCCCGATGTGCCAAGATGGATTCATGGCGACCCGACCCGCTTGCGTCAGATATTGGTAAATTTAATTTCTAATGCCATTAAATTTACCGATGAAGGCGAAGTATTTGTTGATGTCTGCCTTAAGCCCAAGGCCGCGCAAGACCGCGCTGCCGATGAGATTTTGCATCTGGAGTTCACGGTGTCTGATACTGGCATTGGCATTCCTGAAGACAAGATTGATAAGCTGTTTCGGCCTTTTTTCGCAAGTAGATTCAAGCACATCACGCAAATATGGCGGCACTGGGCTGGGTCTGGTTATCAGCCAGCGCTTGATCGCGGCAATGGGCGGTAGCATTGTTGCTGAGCGTGCGGCAGGCGGCGGGACGACGATGCGTTTTCACATTGCATCTGAAATTGCGCCACTGCGCCCAGCTGCGCTTTTTGGGTCGGTCATATTGGAAGATGTATTGGCAAATAAACGCATCTTAGTGGTGGATGATAACGCGACTAATTTGCGCATTCTCACGCAGCAGGTTCAGCGATTAGGCATGTTTGTACAGGCTTATAGCGCCCCGAAAGACGCGCTTGCAGCTGCACAGCGTGCGTTGCGCGCGCCTAATGGTGCAGCAGCGGGTGGCGTATATGATGTAGTGGTGACGGATATGAATATGCCGAGAATGGATGGCATTGCTTTTGCGCGCGAACTGAAAGCGCTAATGCCGCAATGCCCGATTATATTGCTCTCCTCGGTCAATGTTGCTGGCGCTTCGAGCTTATCCAGTGTGACGGCGTTAAAAGATGAGGCTTTGTTTGCAGCCGTATTGACTAAGCCTGCGCGTCAGCAAGTTTTTATTGATGCATTGCGTGAGGCAATCACCAAAAACGCGCCAATAGCCAGCGTGACAACGGCTGAAAATATCAGCATACACGGCAGCGCTCAGCGCTCGCCCGTTAGTACAAAGTTTGATTCCACAATGGCGCAACGGCTACCTCTGCGCATTTTGGTTGCGGAAGACAACGAGGTTAACGTAAAGGTAGTGTTGCGTTTATTGGGTGGCTTCGGCTATGCAGCTGATATTGCGCCAGATGGGCAAGCTGCATTAGAAGCGGTTAGGTCTCGGCAATACGATTTGGTATTTATGGATGTGCAAATGCCCCGTATGGATGGGCTTGAGGCAACGCGACAAATTCGTCAGTTATTTGCCGCAGCTGCGGTCGATAGTACCAACGCAGCTGCGAACCAAACGGAACCACGTATTGTGGGCATGAGTGCAAATGCGATGCGCCAGCATTTCGATGAAGCCATTGCCGCTGGAATGGATAGCTATGTGGCCAAGCCAATTACCGTGCCCGCATTGGCGGCCGCGCTGCAAGAAGCGGGGGAAATGGTGCTTCGCCGCGAAACCGGTAGTGCTTCAAACAACCATAAAATAGCGCCAGCGCCCCATTTTCAATCAAACTCAGTAGTCATTTCAAGCGCGATGGTGCTTGACACAGAGCGCTTACAGCTCTTGGTTGGTACAGACGATGCAGCGGATTTTTTGCAAGAGTTGCGCGATACTTTTGCCACCGATGTGAGCCAAAATATCGCGGCCGTAAATGCGAGTTACAATGCGCAAAATTTTATTGCGGTCGGACGGTTAGCCCATAAAATTAAAGGCTTAGGCAGCAATTTGGGTCTGTTACGATTG
>JANMDR010000319.1:0-14274 GCA_031376425.1 Betaproteobacteria bacterium | reverse complement strand
GCCGTTGGCAAGGCCGCTGCACAGGCAATTATGCAAGAACGCCATCCGCAATATAGTGAGCTTATCGCAACACATTTTATGCACGACGCAGCGCGGCCTTATCGTGCCAATCTTGATTTGGCGCGGCTTTCTGCTGAGTTTCGTGGCTCATTGCCACGTTTACGGCCACTAATTTTAATGTTAAGCCATCACTGGGGTGGCGGCACCGAAAAGCATATTCGCGATTTAGTCAGTGCCATCCAAGCGCAAGCCGACGTGCTGTTGTTGCGACCAGGTCAAGGCGATTTAGGCAGCACCAATGGCATGTTGGAATTGCAGTTTGCGAATGCAGGTGAGGCGTTTATCGCGTATTTTGATGCCGAGGATGATTACGACGCCTTAGTCGCATTACTGCAATCCTTGCAAGTTTCACGCGTGCACCTACATCATGTACATGGCCTACCGGTGCAGGTTTGCGAGCTTGCAGCCACCTTGTGCGTACCGCTGGATATTACCCTGCATGATTATTTCCCCATCACGCCACGCTACTTTTTGGATGATGGTGGTGGCTTGGACGTAACGCTGGCTGAAGAAGCGGCCACGAATCATGCATGGAAACTTAATTTATCGCAGTGGCGCGCGCGCATGAAAGCATTGCTGGAAAGCGCGGCGCGGATTATCTCACCATCGCACAGTGTGGTGAATAAAGTGTGTGAGGTGTTGGGTTTTGATGCAACAAAAATCACCGTGTGGGCGCATTTAGAGTCAGCAGCAGCACCTGCAGGAAGCCCTATTAATGGGAATCATCAGCCTATTTTAAATGCAAAGAAGGTGCTGATTTTGGGTGGCCTCACACCTGAAAAGGGCTTGTGGGTGTTGCAAAAAATGGCAGAAGATGCAAAGCGGCGCACCCTGCCGATTCACTTTGTGGTGATCGGCCATACTAGTAAACCTATTGCGCAATACCCTGAATTGCCGATTTTTGTGCGCGGCAGTTTTGATGATGTAAATTTAGCGAATTTGATTGCACTGGAACATGCGGATTGCGTGCTGTTTCCATCACAAATACCTGAGAGTTTTTCTTTCACCTTAAGCCGCGCCTTAAGCGCAGGTTTGCCGATTGTGGCGGCACATTTAGGCGCATTTATCGAGCGCTTAAAGGATGTAAATAATGCCCAGTTCGTAGCGTGGGATGCATCAGCCGAAGTCTGGAACGCCGCAATTTTAAAGGTGGAGCAAGCCCCTGTGACGTTTTTGTCAGAGATGGGGGAAAATGCTGATGCTTATGTTGCACACTACGCTGCTCGGTACGCACAACAGTATTTGCAGCCCACCACCATCAATACGTTGAAAGTCAGCCCTGCAAGCATTGCGCCTCGTTTTTTATACGCCAAAAAAGCGCCGCCAAATCAAGGTTTAAGCTTGAGTGACCTTTATGTTAATGGCGTGCTATGTGGCCATAACGCGACTAAACACGTACTTTCTCAGCGTATTGTTGAAGTGGATGCCCACCTTGCGCAACAATATCGGGTAATCGACGCTATCCGTTCGGACGTGGCCGATTTTGAAGCCAGCCTGCGTGACCGTGATGCGCACATCGGCAACCTAAACGATCAACTTGACGAAGCCGCGACGGAAATTCAGCGCTGTTATGAAGAGTCGGCCGCGCTTAACGCACAATTGGCAGAGGTGCAAAATCATTATGAAGACGAGTCTGCAGCGCTTACCGAAGAACGCGATGCCGCGCGCGCGGCCTTCACCGGCATTGAAAATAGCCGTTTCTGGCGCTTAACGGCACCGTTGAGAGCATTGGTGCAATTGTTTAAAGGCGCAAAAAACAAAGCTAATGATATCCGTCTGAGCACGAAGCGCCTGCCGCGTGACGCCGCTATTGCCAGCCAAATACTGCGCGAAGAAGGTGTGGTAGCACTAGGCAAACGCGTGCAAGCCAAGCTCATGCGCAGTCGCGAAGCGCAACCCACGGCACTACGCACGTGGGCGCTGGAAACCGCAATTGCACCACTTGTTGTACCCTGCGCGACCATACCAAAATTTAGCATCATTATTCCGGTGTACGGCCAACATTTGCTCACCTACACCTGCTTAAAAAGCATCGTTGATACCTGCGCTGCGCTGAGTATTGAAGTGATTGTTCAAGACGATTGCTCACCCGAGCCTGCAAGTGCCGCTTTGGAGTGTGTTACCGGCGTGCGGTTTGTTCGGAATGCCACGAATTTAGGCTTTCTCCGCTCGGTTAATGCATCAGTAGCCAACGCGCGCGGCGAGTATTTGGTCATACTCAACAATGACACTATTTGCACCGCAGGTTGGTTAGAGGCGATGGCGAAAACCTTCACGGATTTTTCCAAGGTGGGCATGGTTGGCGTAAAGTTGCTTTACCCAAACGGCATATTGCAAGAAGCGGGTGGCATGGTGTGGCGTGACGGTTCCGCTTGGAACGTTGGCCGTAATCAAAACCCTAACCTGCCTGAGCACAACTATGTACGCGAGGTGGATTATTGCAGTGGCGCGTGTTTGATGGTGCCCAAAGCGCTATGGAATCAATTGGGTGGATTCGATGATCGCTATGCACCGGCATATTATGAAGAGACGGATTTAGCCTTTGCGATGCGCGCAGCGGGTTATAAGGTGATTTATCAACCGCGTGCTGAAGTAGTGCATTTTGAGGGTCAAACTAACGGTACTGATACGAGTCAGGGATTAAAGCAGTATCAGGTAGTGAACCAAAAGACCTTTGCTACAAAATGGCGTACGCAATTGCAAGCGCACCGCATTAACGGCATGTTGCCGCATTTGGAACGAGATCGGCAAGGCAATACGGCCAAGCGTCGTGTCTTGGTGCTGGACGCGTGTATGCTCACACCGGATCAAGACTCCGGCAGTTTGCGTATGTTTGAAATGCTCGGGCAAATGCAGCAGCTTGGCTGTAAAGTGACGTTTGTTGCCAGCAATTTGGAAACGCGCACGCCTTATACGCAAGATATTCAGGCGCTGGGTGTGGAAGTGCGCTGGCACCCTTATTTGTCGTCTATCACTACGCTCATTGAACGGGAAGGGTCGAGTTTTGATGTCATCATGCTTTCGCGCGTCACAGTAGCGTGTCAGTTTGTAGATCTCGTGCGCCAGCATGCACCTCACGCAAAGCTGATATTTGATACCGTTGACTTACACTTCTTGCGTAATGAACGTCTGGCGGAATTAGAAACTGATGCGAACGTTAAAGCGGACATTCTAGCTAGCGCTAAAAAAATGCGTGAGGAAGAACTCAGCATCATTGAAAAGTCTGATATTACCTTGGTCGTTTCAAGTGTTGAGCAGACCTTGCTGCAAGAAATTGCCCCTCGCGCTACGGTAAAAATAGTTTCTAATATTCATGTAAACAATCCGGATGAAGCGGGCTTTGCGGAACGTGAAGGAATATTATTCATCGGTGGATTCCGCCATCCGCCAAATTTGGATGCAATTACTTGGTATGCCGAAAAGGTGCTACCTATCTTGCGCCGTGATTTACCGGGGGTGATGACAACCTGCATCGGTAGCAACGCCCCCGCAGCGCTAGAAAAATTAGAAGCATCGGATTTTCATGTAGCAGGGTTTGTGCAAGATATTGTGCCCGCGTATGCCGCTACCCGCATCTCGATTTCGCCATTACGCTACGGTGCCGGTGTGAAAGGTAAGGTCAATATTGCCATGCAATACGGCGTGCCGGTAGTCGCCACATTGTGTTCAGTAGAAGGCATGCATTTAGTCGATGGCGAGGATGTAATGGTCGGCGATAGCCCTGAAGCCTTTGCCGCTGCCATTGTTAAGGCCTACACGGATGCCGCCTTGTGGCAACGCTTACGTGCCGGTGGGCATAAAAATATCGACACCTATTTTTCGCGCAATACGGCGCGCCAAATGTTAGCGAAGGTATTGGATATTCGCCAATAGTTGTAATCCTCTAGCTGAAGATGTCCTAAAATAGGCCATCTTCAGCTAGTAATTTTCTAATGTGGATTAAATCATGACTTGGATTATCACAAAGTATTTACTCACAGCGGCGATAGTTGTGGCAGTCTCTGAAATTGCCAAACGCTCTGATAAGCTCGGCGGTTTAATTGCGGCATTGCCTTTAGTGACGCTATTGACGCTAATTTGGCTTTATGTGGAAAATCAGCCGATCGACAAAATTGCCAATCATGCGCGTTATACGTTTTGGTATGTATTGCCGACATTACCCATGTTTTTATTATTTCCCGTCCTGCTACCGCGCCTCGGGTTTTGGGTGAGTTTGGGTATGAGTGCGATGTTTGCGGTGTTGTGTTTTGTTGGTTTTGCATTGATCGTGCGCCAGTTTGGGATTGAATTGCTCTAACCTTGGTTTGATCACATTTTTGCCACTTTTAGCCGGCAAAATGATGGCGATGCACACTTCAAAACCGCTAATACTAGGTAAGCTTAGCAAGATGATCGAAAAGCCATAGCCATGTTTGTAAATAAGCTAGATAGTCATTTACTGCATATTTCACCTAACGCTGCGTTGCGTGGCTTCGCTCGATTTATAACGGAATTTATATACTTCGGCATAAAAGAAGCCCGTGCTTGCCTGTTTGTGGTGTTGTTTTTTACTGCCATGATGCTGACGCCGCGAGCCGGTGTTTGGGGTTTGCCGCGCTACGATGTATTGCTCCTCGTTGCGCTGCTGATACAAGTTTGCATGGTCTGGACCAAGCTTGAATCACTTGACGAGTTGAAAGCAATTTGTGTGTTCCACGTTGTTGGGTTCGCGTTGGAAGCGTTCAAAGTATCAAGTGCTATAAAGTCATGGGGCTACCCAGATTTTGGCTATACCAAAGTGCTGGGAGTGCCGCTATTTTCAGGATTTATGTACGCGGCAGTCGGTAGCTATATCATCCAAGCATGGCGATTGTTTGATTTGCGTATTGAACATCATCCACCTTACTGGATGACGGGCTTAATCTCATTGCTGATCTATGCTAACTTTTATACGCATCACTATATCGGTGATTATCGTTGGTATTTAGCGGCGGTAGCGCTTGGTCTTTTTGCGCGGACAACGGTGATATTTCGCCCTTACGATCGTGATCGAAAAATGCCCTTACTACTGGCTTTTGTGCTCATTGGATTTTTCATTTGGCTAGCTGAAAATATTGGCACGTTTTGGGGTATGTGGAAGTACCCTAATCAACTCGGCGCGTGGTCGGTTGTACATGTGGGTAAATGGAGTTCGTGGTCGCTATTGGTGATAATGACATTTTCATTAGTAGCAAGTTTGAAACATATTAAGCAAAAAATTCACGTGCCTTTATGACGCACTATGATGATGACGTCTGTGAGTAGTTTGTTTTCAGCCGAATCCTACATTAAACCTGAACTGTTCCGCGCCCCAGTTCAATCACATTGCCGCTAACAAAAATATTTTTGGCGTTATCTACGATGAGGCCTAAATGGCAAACGCGTTTGACTGCTTCGCCTTGAACAATAGCGGCTGTGAGGGGCAACTGTCTGCCCTTGGCAACAAAATAACCGCCCAAATTTGCAGTGGCCGATCCCGTACCTGGATCTTCGGCAATGCTACCGTTCGGTGTGAAAAAGAAACGGGAGAGCACTTCTAGCTGACCTTGAGATGTTTCTGTGGCAAAAAATAAATAAGCCATGCTGCGGTTTTGTGATGACTTAATTTGTGTGAGTTTTGACGCGTCAGGTTTGGCGCTACGAACGGCGTCTTGGCGTGTTAGCTCGATAATGAGTTGATCGCTGCCGGTATTTACCCACAGCGGCGGTGCGGCGATATGGCTTACGTCAACACCGATAGCTTCGGCAATGGTCTCAAGGGAGTGTGGTGCAACACGCGTAGAAGCGGGCAGGGCGCTGAACTGAAAGGTGTCGGCAACAGCGACAACTGGAATAACGCCTGCTTGCATTTGTAGACTAAAACTATCGCGCTTTTCATATAATTCGCGAACCACATAAGCACTGCCAAGGGTGGGATGGCCAGCAAAGGGCATTTCAAATGTTGGCGTGAAGATACGTACCGTTACGGATTGTCCATTACTTTGCGCATCATCAACAGGTAAAATAAAGGTTGTTTCGGATAAGTTAAACTGATTCGCCAACGCCTGCATGGTGATGCTATCCATGCCGCGTGCGTCCTCAAAAACACAAAGTGCGTTGCCTGCTAATGTAGATTGAGCGAAGACATTGACGATGCGATAGGCGTAGGTTTTTTTCATATAGGTGGCAAGAATAAAATTGAAACTAAATTGAACCGTTAATCGTATAGTTAGGTGAGGCAAAAACAAAATAAGCTGTTATCGTCGCAATTTTAACTTGGAAACTTAGGAAGATACGTAATGAAATTACTGACTAAATTCGGAATCGGTTTGGCGGCAGTGGGTGCTGCGCTCACAATTAATAGTCTGGCGCAAACCAAAGTAACGGTGCCCATAACATCAGCAAAGAATGACGCTACCGCGCGGGCGATTTTTGCTGGTGGCTGTTTTTGGTGCATGGAGGCACCGTTTGATGTGTTACCGGGCGTGGTCTCTACAACATCAGGCTACACGAGTGGGCAGAAAAAAGACCCCACTTATCAAGAGGTTTCCGCAGGCATCACTGGGCATACTGAGGCGGTAGAAATTGTTTATGACCCTAAAAAAATTACTTACGAAAAGCTATTGGAAACATTTTGGCTCAATATCGATCCCACCACGGCAAATAGGCAGTTTTGCGATCGCGGTACGCAGTATCGTAGCGGTATTTATTATGTGGACGCCGCGCAAGAAAAAGCAGCGCGTGAATCTAAGGCGGCGTTGGATAAATCTAAACCATTTAAAGAACTGATTCAGACCGAGATCGTCGCGGCCACCACCTTTTATCCGGCCGAAGATTACCACCAGGATTATTATAAAAAGAACCCGTTCAGCTATAAGTTTTATCGCAATGGTTGCGGCCGCGACGCACGCTTAAAACAACTTTGGGGTGACAAAGCTGGCGGTGCAGCGCACTAGCTAACTGTCACAACATTAGGTGATAATGGTGCATCTTCTTCTTTTAGGTGCACCATGAAATTGCTCGATTCGACCAATATTATTAGCAGCAACGTTAAAAATGCGGCCATCGTGTTGGCTGCCGGATTGCTCACTAGTTCCCTAGCCTTAGCCGCGCAACTGACCGCAGGGCCGATGGCTGGTGCGGCGGCTATGCGTAGCGCTAAAATCTGGGCGCAGGCGGATGCTGCGGCAATTGCGCAGCTAGAGTATTGGGAAGAAACTACAGCCGCTGCATCGACTAAAAAGCGCTTAAGTGCTGCCGTTAAATTAACCGAAGACCTTGATTTTACGGTACATTTTACAATCAATGCGCTAGAGCCGGGGCGCAAATACGGCTACCGCTTATTGCTTGATGGTAAGCCCGTGGTAACGCCAGAAAAGTTAAGTTTTAATACCCAAGCTTTGTGGCAGTGGCGTACCGACGCACCCGATTGGCGGCTGGCATTTGGTTCTTGTGCTTATACCAACGAAACTGCTTATGACAGGCCGGGGCGTCCATATGGCGGGCCACCAGAAGCTGCTAATATTTACGCCAGTATCGCGCAAAAAGCGCCAAACATGATGTTATGGGGCGGCGATGCGCTCTATTTCCGCGAGGCTGATTACGATAGTGCGTTCGGCTTGGCTTATCGCTGGCGTCATGATCGCTCCGCCGCACAGCTGCAACCGTTATTGCGCACTGCCCACCATTATTCGATCTGGGATGATCATGAATATGGACCAAATGATAGTAATTCTAGCTATGTATTTAAAGGCGAAACCTTAGCATTGTTCAAGCGCTATTGGGCCAATCCAAGTTATGGCTTGCCGGAAACGCCGGGTATTTTTACCACTTTTAGTTATAACGATGTAGATTTTTTTCTACTGGATAATCGCTACCACCGCGATAGCGATAAGCTAAAGTCCGATGACAAATCCAAGCTAGGTGCGGCGCAATTACGCTGGCTTAAAAACGCGATGTTGGCTTCAACGGCCAGCATAAAAATTGTCGCCGCAGGTAGTCAGGTGACCAATTTAGTCAATGAGAACGAAAGCTGGAACAGATTTCCACGCGAGCGCGATGAAATGCTGAAATTTTTACTCGACCAAAATATCAATGGGGTGTTGTTTTTAACGGGTGATCGGCACTTTACCAGCTTGCTAAAAACGGAACGGCCAGATAGCTATCCACTCTATGAGCTCACTTGCTCTCCGCTCACTGCTGGCGTACCGTCAAACTTGCAAAAAGAGCGCGAAAACCCGTTGGTGTTACCCAACACCTTTGTAGATCAACGCAATTTTTGTACCCTCGATTTCAGCGGAAAAAAAGAAGAGCGCAAAATTATGGTACGCAGTTTTTCAACTGAAGGAAAGCAGCTATGGGAAAAGCAAATAAGCGTTGCTGAGATAACTAAAAAATAACGGCGCACATACCGTTGCCTAAGAAACTTCAATAATGATAAACGCTACTGCGCTTTCAAGCGCGCCCACGCCATTGTTACGTTATCCCGTGGTAGCATTTGTTCTATGATTTCCATGCGCCCATTACTGCCACCCTCGTTGCCAACTTCGCCGCCACCATCGCAGCAAAAAACTGTTGCAGCAAACAAATCGAAACCAATCACTAAATCGCCAGCTATGAAGAACCAGATGCCGAATGGTGCGCAGCCAACGGCAACGTCTCGTTCTGCTCGTACACGCGAACGTATCTTGAGTGTAAGTTTGGCGCTATTTAATGCTGAGGGTGAAGCTAACATTACTACAGGGCATATTGCGGATGAGCTGAATATCAGCCCAGGCAATTTGTATTATCATTTTCGAAATAAAGAAGAAATTATTCATTATTTGTTTGCCGATTTTGAAAAGCTCATCGATGTCGCGCCCAAAGGCTTAGAAAATGTTGCCGAGAGCATGGAAGATATGTGGCTTTATCTGCATTTGATGTTCGAAAGTATTTGGGAATATCGTTTTTTGTATCGCAATTTAGATGATTTAATGTCTCGCGATGCTAAGCTACGTTCGCATTTCAATATCATTGTCGCCCATAAACGCAGTGCTGTAATTGCGCTCTGTGAATCATTAGTACACGCAAAAGCAATGCGTGCTTCAGAGATGGAAATTGCCGCCCTTGCTGAGAATGTGTTGGTGGTGGCTACTTACTGGTTAAATTTCCAGCATTTATCTTTGCGACCACAGTCGAAACCACACGCGAAAGAAGAAGCACAAAGTTATCTGTCGCGTGGTGTCTATCAAGTAATGTGTTTGCTCGCGCCATTTTTGCAGGGTGAAGCACGCGCCCATTTAGACGAACTCAAATCGCATTATTTAACGTAAGAGAAGTAGCGAATTAAGATAACTTAAATTTAGAAAACGAGGAGACGCACGTGGCGACAAAAAAATGGATTAAATTTCCGCACGATCAAAAAGCAATTACCTATTCGACCGAAGCATTAAAAAAACAATGGGCAGATTTGCATAAAGGTGACGGCGAGCCCTTGCCAAAAGATTCGGCCACGCTGGAAGCATGGCGGCAATTTCATGCAGGAAATTTTCAGGCGGCTGCTGATCATGGTCTTGATTCAACTGTCGGTATTAAAGCCACCGCCATTTATGCCACTTATTTTGAGATTAAAGAAGCCGCTAAATTAGCCCATTATCAGGAAGCGATGGCAGCTGCTGAAGCCCTTATTGCGGCAGAACCAAAGAATGCCAATGCCTACTACCAATACGCCTATTCAGCAGGCCGTTACAGTCAGGGTATTTCTATCGTTAAAGCTTTATCTCAGGGTTACGGCGGCAAAATTAAGAAGGCGCTAGAAGCTTGTTTAAAACTTGATGCAAAACATGCTGACGCACATACCGCTATGGGTGCCTATCACGCGGAAATTATCGACAAAGTGGGTGGCATGGTGGGCAAATTGACCTATGGCGCGAGTAAAGACGTGGGGCTGGAACATTTTGAAAAAGCGCTAAAACTAAATCCAAATTCGCCAATTGCCCATATTGAGTACGCCAATGGGCTTATGATGTTGTTTGGGGATAAAAAAGTAGATGAAGCAAGTACCCTTTATGAAAAAGCGGCAGGCTTCAAGGGTCGTGATGCGATGGAGTTGTTAGATATAGCATTGGCGAAAGAGGAGTTAAGCGAGTAAAGTAGCTCATGATGCGTGTAAACATTTGTGAAATAAATGTTGTAAAATTTTTTCACCGTCGATTTCTAGCTAGCATATAATTTCAGTGTTACGAAGTGTTTTGGTCTTCGGCACAATAGAATATACCTATAAAAACCAAAAAGCTTTTAATGTTGTGGGGTGAAATTTTGCGAATTGCTATTTTAGAAGATGACGCTGATATTGCGGCGGCGATGAAAGCGTGGCTTTCCGAAGCCGGTTACACCTGCCACTTATTTGGTTCAGCACAACAATTGATGACGCGCAGTGCGCGAGAGTCTTTTGATTTGTTCATTCTGGATTGGGTACTGCCTGAATCGAGCGGTGTTGAGGTACTGCGTTGGTTGCGTCTTGAGCAACTTTCGCTGGTACCGGTCTTATTCGTGACGGTGCGTGATGATGAGGTAGATGTTGTTGAAGCGCTAGAAAATGGCGCTGACGATTTCATGACTAAGCCCGTACGGCGCATCGAGCTGGTGGCACGCACTAAAGCATTAGTGCGCCGTTCAACCTTGCGTTCACCTGACACCGGTGGCTTGGAAATTCCGCCTTACAGTTTTGTGATGACGGCACGACAGGTATTGATGAATTCCAACCCGGTCACCATGACGGAAAAAGAATTCGAACTTGCGGTATTTTTATTTAAAAACATTGGCAAGCTACTTTCCCGTGGACATTTGTCAGAGTCCGTATGGGGGCGCACAGATTCTGTCACCTCGCGCACCATTGACACTCACATCAGCCGTGTTCGCAAAAAGTTAGCGCTTTCGCCACAAAACGGATTTCGATTGCAGCCGGTGTATAACATTGGTTACCGGTTAGAGCGGGTTCAGATCACTGGCGACGTAGAAGCTTAAGCCTACTGCTATATTTTCGTTGTTCCACCTAGACCACTTAAATTGTCGTGAATTGCATTGCGAAGATAAACCGAATGTTTAGGTCTGAATAATCAGTCTAAATTTCGGTTTTTCGCATTCATTTTTGTTCGATTGTTCGGATAAGTAGGCCCAACTGAGCCGTCCTTACAAATGCTTACATCTTTTCTGCGCCTATTTTTTTTGTACATGAATGCACTATAATCTACAATGTAGTCACACAATGAGCGGGTTATGGTAACTGTGTGGTCCTAAGTTCAACAGTTCAACAATTAGTAGATGTTTCTGAAGGAACGCTCTTTAAGCAGATGTGGTCAAAGCTTTATCGGTGTTGTGGCTAACTCATTGGTACATTGCCGCCGTTTGCGTGGTGTTGATAAATATTACTACTAAAATTCTGAATTACTGTTAAACCGTTCTTTAATCCCTTCACAAAATCGTCACATCGTTCTAATCTAGCGCAATGCAGTTGAATAAAATTATAAGAAGCAGTATTCCGGGTAAATCTCTCAGCACCTTTCTTTAATTTTTTGATGGAAAGAAATGTTCTGATCATTATAGAAAGAATCACTATGAGCCAAAATGCACTCATACCAAGCGTTCTAACAGGTAAAAATATTTTCCTTCTTGAAGACGATGTTGAAATATCCATGGCGATGAAAAAATGGCTAGAGGCGGCAGGGTGCATCGTGGACGTAGCGCACACAGGCAGTGTGTTTCAGCAACAGGCGCTACTCAAGCCCTATGATTTATTTTTGTTTGATTGGAGTGTGCCGGAGATGTCGGGATTGGAGGCCTTACAATGGTTGCGCTCAGTAAAGCAATGCTCAACACCAGCCATTTTTATCACATCACGCGATGCGGAATTAGACGTTACCTTGGCGCTGAACAGCGGTGCGGATGACTATATCGTTAAACCGGTGCGTAATTCTGAGCTCATTGCGCGTTCCTACGCTGTGGTGCGTCGCGCGATGCGCAATAAAGCCCCGCTTGCTGAAGTTAAAATCGGCGTCTACCGATTGGTGCCCGCTGACGGTGATATTTTTGTGGATGGCAACAAAATCGATGTTACCGATAAGGAATTCCGCTTAGCTTATTTGTTGTTTACGAGTATTGGTGTGCCGCTATCGCGTCCTGGCATCATCGAAAAGGTGTGGGGCACCTCGACTATTACCGAATCACGTACGCTCGATACCCACATGTATCGCTTGCGTAAGAAGCTTTCTATTACGCCGCAAAATGGCTTTAGACTCGGTTCCATCCATAGCGTTGGTTATCGTTTGGAACAGCTGACGCCATTGGCTGAAGGTTAGGTCACACGGTCAGATTATTGGGCGAGTTAGAAGTTATATTAACTTGCCAGTGGTGTTGGCTAGAGATTGCTAATGATTTGGGAAAAGTGCGAAAACATTGTATTCGCCTTTTTCTGTGGTTTTTTTGTATACTACTGTGCGTCAAAATGGCGCGCAACGATTTTAGGTTTACAATCCGTCAGACAACAATAAATATGTGGAGGAACCATTGCGAATTGCGCTTTTAGAAGATGATATGGAAATTGGGTCGGCCATTAACCAATGGCTGGAGAATGCTGGCCACCATTGCCATCACTTTACGTCCGGTAAAGCCATCGTGCGTGAAGCTGCGCGCGAAAGCTATGACCTGTTTTTGCTAGACTGGAATATTCCAGATCTATCAGGCTTAGATGTGTTGAAGTGGTTGCGAGATAAGCAGATTTCTAACGTGCCCGTTATTTTTGTTACTTCACGTGATACCGAGGCTGATATTGTGGGCGCGCTCGCAGCGGGTGCGGACGACTATATGATTAAGCCTTTGCGCCGCTCAGAAATGCTCGCGCGTTGCGCGGCGGTAGTGCGCCGCATTGGTAGTAAGCAATCGGAAGAAAAGCCATTTGAGATGGGTGATTTTCGGATTGATTTCACTAATCGCATTATTTACATCGCCGATCAACCGGTTGAACTTACAGATAAAGAGTACGAACTTTCAGTATTTTTATTCCGTAATATCGGACGCTTGCTCTCGCGTGGCCATATTTCGGAAAGTGTGTGGGGTCGTACCTCGGACGTGCAATCACGTACTGTGGATACCCATGTAAGTCGCATCCGCAAAAAGCTGGATTTCGGTGTAAAGCGTGGTGTTCGACTCACGCCAATCTATAACTTTGGTTATCGCTTGGAACGTGTTGGCGCACTACCTCCAAGTGAATTTGGTAACGCAGTTCAGTAAGTTTTCGTAATTAAGCAGTAACTCAATATTCTTTGGGTTAAAAAATGACGGCGCAACGTATTCAATATACGCTGCGCCGTTGTTATTTATATCTATTCGTTTTTTCCGTTTGATGTAGGTGAATTGTTGTGGCTCTATCGCGCTTTTGGCGGTAATTGATGATGGCGCGTGATGAAATTGACAATCAAGTGGGCTTCAACGCGTTAGCATAGAGGTTAATGTAGTTATTTTCGATCGTTTTTACCGTCTTGCAGGGACTAAATATAATGAGCCAAATTACGCTAACTCTCCAACTACAACGCCTCAAAGCGAATTTGCATGTTTTGGGCAGGAGTGCAATCGTGTTATCCGCACTTTCGCCTCTGATCCTGCTTACAACTCCGAGCTATGCGGCATTTAAAATTGCACCTACGGAAAGCGCTACGCGCTATTACACGCATGTGACCGTATTGGGCGATACCTTGGGTGCGCTTAAAACAAAATATCTAAAGCCTGACGTAACAGTGACTGCTTTGCAGCAGTTCAATAACGTAAAAAACCCTAATTTGCTAGGCATAGGGCGCGAAATTCGCATTCCGGTGAGCATGCTTCGGGAAGAATCAGCGCCCGCACGTGTTGTTGCTGTTAGTGGATCGGCTGTAACCGGTAGCACGGGAATGGTGCAAGCCAAAGTTGGCGATGCCGTAAGCTCGGGTACTAAAGTACGTACCGGCGATGATGGTTTTGTTACCCTACAGTTAGCTGATGGTTCCACATTGCTAGTCCAATCAAAATCACAAATTGAGATGGAAGCGGCTAGTCGATACGCGAATACCAATGGGGTGGGCAACACCATCGTGCGCGTCAATAGTGGTCGCGTAGAAACACAGGTGGCTAAACAACGTGGCCCGGCGGCGCGATATGAAATTCGCACAGCAACCTCCAACATGGGGGTGCGCGGCACCGCATTTC
>JANMDR010000286.1:0-1922 GCA_031376425.1 Betaproteobacteria bacterium | reverse complement strand
TCCCGCACTCGCAACCACCCACCTTTACCAAACCAAAGTGGATATTGCAGCGCCAACAACAACGCTGCAAGAATGATTGCGAGGACTTTCATCGCGACGTTTTTTCTATCCTAACGGAGGTTGTAAAACGCGGATTTACCTGCGTAACTCGCGCAATCACCCAACTCTTCTTCAATGCGCAAGAGCTGGTTGTATTTAGCCATACGGTCAGAACGTGAAGCTGAACCAGTTTTAATTTGCAGCGCGTTCATGGCCACTGCAATATCGGCAATGGTGGTATCTTCAGTTTCGCCTGAGCGATGCGAAATAATGGCGGTGTAATTGGCGCGTTTTGCCATCTCAATTGCGGCAAATGTTTCAGACAAAGTGCCGATTTGGTTTACTTTAATGAGAATGGAATTAGCGATATTGCGCTGAATTCCTTCACGTAAAATTTTGGTATTGGTGACAAATAAATCATCGCCAACAATTTGAATTTTCTTACCCATTTTTTGGGTTAATTCTGCCCAACCATCCCAATCGCCTTCAGCCATACCATCTTCAATACTCACAATCGGGTATTTATCTGCCCATGTGGCAAGTACATTGGTAAGCTCAGTAGATGTATAGGATTGCTTTTCAGCCTTGAAATGATATTTACCGTCTTTATAAAACTCACTGGCGGCGCAATCTAGGCCAATCAAAATTTCTTCGCCTGCTGTATAGCCAGCGGCCTCAATGGCTCGCATAACATATTGCAGCGCTGTTTCGTTACTGGCGAAGTTGGGGGCAAAGCCACCCTCATCCCCTACTGTGGTTGAAAACCCATCTTTATCCAGTATCTTTTTAAGCGCATGGAATACTTCCACACCAGCACGCAAGGCTTCACGGAAGGTCGGCAAACCCGCCGGAATAATCATAAACTCTTGCATGTCCAGTGAATTATTTGCGTGCGCACCACCGTTGATGACGTTCATCAGTGGCACCGGCATTTGCATTGGTGCAGCACCGCCTAAATAACGGTAAAGCGACAATCCCGCTTCATCAGCCGCCGCTTTTGCGCAAGCCATTGAAACCGCTAAAATTGAATTTGCACCCAAGCGCGATTTTGATTCTGTGCCGTCGAGTTCAATCATGGTTTTGTCAATGAACGCTTGCTCTGATGCATCAAGGCCAATGATGGCTTCGCAAATTTCTGTATTCACATGCTCGCACGCCTTGAGTACGCCTTTCCCTAAGTAACGGCGTGCGTCTTTGTCGCGTAACTCAATGGCTTCGCGCGATCCTGTGGATGCGCCTGAAGGCACTGCGGCACGGCCAATGACGCCGGATTCAAGCAGCACATCAGCTTCTACGGTTGGGTTACCACGGGAATCTAATATTTCACGGGCGACGATATCAACAATTGCGGTCATGGCTTTCTTTCATGAAGGGGAAATTTTTATGACATAAATGCTTGGAAACACTCTATTTTAGTGAATCTCCAAGCACAGCTATTTATTCATTAACGCGGTTTCTGCAAATGGGTTTTGCTTTACTAGGGTATCAATTTGCTTCATGGTAGTAAGCAATTCCCGCATGAGATGCAATGGCCACGCGTTCGGGCCATCCGATAATGCCTTGGCCGGATCAGGGTGGGTTTCCATGAATACACCAGATACCCCCACAGCGATAGCGGCGCGCGCTAGCACTGGCACGAACTCACGCTGACCACCACTGGTAGCGCCCTGCCCGCCCGGTAATTGCACCGAATGGGTAGCGTCAAACACCACCGGGCAATTGCTCTCACGCATGATGGCGAGGGAGCGCATATCTGATACTAAATTGTTATAGCCAAATGAGGCACCGCGTTCGCACACCATGATGTTATCGGTGCCACTGGCAGCACGGGCTTTATCCACCACATGCTTCATATCCCCAGGTGCTAAAAACTGGCCTTTTTT
>JANMDR010000279.1:0-15268 GCA_031376425.1 Betaproteobacteria bacterium | reverse complement strand
GAATCTAAGGCGGCCTGCCGGTTATTGTTTGTGGTGACAGCTTCGTTTGGTGCTAAGTTACGTTTCATGTGGGCTCCTTGATTTAAATCTATGGGAGCCTAACAAAAAAATCAATCTACACAAAATTCTTTACACCCTCAGATAGACCCATTAGTTTGATACGAAAGACACTGAAACAACAGCGACTCCATTCACCACCCCTATTCTAGCCCAATTGCGTCCGCCTAATCACGAAAGCATTTTCGGCTTTTTCAAACCCGACTTTTGGGTAATATTGCATTGCTGTTGGCGCACTTAACAACACCAACTGGCATTGCGCGCCTATGTGAGCACGCGTGGCCTCAATGATGGCGCGACCAACACCTTGGCGGTGATCATTTTGCACCACGGCTAAGTCAGATAAATAGCATACCCAACCATAGTCACAAAACGAGCGCGCTAGGCCGATTAAGGTTTCACCTTCCCATGCGCTAACCTTTAAATTCGCGTTATCGAGCAGACGCTGCATACGCGACAAATCATCAACGGGACGATTAATGCCCGATAATTTATACAAAGTGGCAACTTGCTCTACCGTAAGTGCACGGTTTATAGCGATTTCAAATTTCATTATTCACCTCATATATCCAGTGCAACATCAACCAACACGGCGCAGGTAACGGTTTGTACAGTCGCCGGATTTAGACCAATCAAATAGCCTCGTCCGCCGCCATTGATCACTATTTTTTCCAGCGCCAAAATGCTGCGCTCCATGTAGATTGGCATGGGCTTGCGCAAGCCAAATGGCGAGCAGCCACCCACCTGATAGCCCGAATGCCGAATGGCATCTTCAGGCTTACACGGACCGACTTTTTTAGTGCCAATTTGCCGAGCCAGTTCTTTGGTACTTACCTTTTTATCGCCATGCATGAGTACACAAAGCGGTTTCTTTTGATCATCTTCAAAGATGAGCGTTTTCACCACATTGTGTTCGGGCACGCCCAAGGCGCTGGAGCTTACTGTGGTGCCGCCGTGTTCCACATATTGGTAAATGTGTTCGGTGTAGCTAATGCCAAGCTTTTTTAAGGCGGCAGTAGCGGGAGTTTCGCTGTGGGCTTTGGTGTCTTTGCTCATGGTTAAAAGTGACTAGGTGATGGTGGATGGACTGGGTCCCAGCCTACGCTGGGACGACGAGACTCTAGGTGTATAAAAATTTACCCGCGCGGATGATGCTTTGCATGCAGGGCTTGCAGGCGTTCACGCGCAACGTGGGTATAAATTTGGGTGGTTGAAATATCTGAATGGCCCAATAATAACTGCACTACGCGCAAATCAGCACCATGATTTACCAAGTGCGTAGCAAAGGCGTGGCGCAAAGTATGCGGCGACAATGGCACACGAATATCAGCAATAAGGGCATAGCGTTTTATTAAATACCAGAATGCTTGGCGCGTCATTGCGCCGCCACGCTGTGTTACAAAAAGCGCGTCGGTTTTTTGCCCTGCAAGTAGCGTATTGCGGGCATCTTCAAGATATTTTTTGATCGCAGCAATAGCCACCGCACCCAATGGCGTAAGCCGCTCTTTGCTGCCTTTGCCCATTACACGGGTGACGCCCATCTCCAAGCTCACTTGGGTAAGCGTGAGGCTGACCAGCTCGGTAACACGCAGACCCGATGCGTATAAGGTTTCCAACATAGCGCGATCACGTACCCCCAGCGGTGTTTGTTCTGACGGCGCGGCAAGTAGCTGTTCTACATCGCGTTCGGATAAGCTTTTAGGTAAACTTCTCGTGAGCTTTGGCGCAGCGATAGCCGTAGTAGGGTCAAGTTCAATATGCTTTTCGGCGAGCATAAAAGTGTAGAAGCGCCGCAACGCCGCTAGTGCTCGCGCGGTACTTTGGGCTTTAAGTTTGCGGTCTTGCACACAGTGCGCTAGATAGGCACGCACGTGTTCAGCGTTCGCCAGATTAAGCGCAGTCACCCCTAGCCACTGTGCATATTGCGACACATCACGGCGATAGCTTTCTAAGGTGTTACGGGATAGTCCGTCGCTCAGCCAAAGCGAATCAATAAACGCATCCACATCGGGATGCGTTTTTTTGACTGTTTTTATTTTGGCCGTCACACTCATTTTGTTGATCGTTCTACCAATTTTCTAAGCTGATTCACCTACGCAGTTTCACCTATGCAGTTTCACCTCGGCAGTTTCGCCTAGGCAGTTTCACTTAAAGCCGCCAATAACTCAGCTTGATGCTCAGAAATTAAGGCGTTGGTAAGCTCAACCAAATCACCATCCATAATAAAATCAAGCTTGTAGAGCGTCAAGTTGATGCGATGATCTGTCATCCGACCTTGAGGGAAATTATAGGTACGAATCCGCTCTGATCTATCGCCTGAGCCGATTAAAGATTTACGTTCCGCCGCTTCTTTAGCGTGGGCTTCGCTCTCCTGTTTATTTTTAATCCGCGCGGCTAATACTTTAAACGCTTGCTCTTTGTTTTTATGTTGCGAACGACCATCCTGACATTCCACCACAATGCCGGTTGGTGCATGGGTTAAGCGCACAGCGGAATCAGTTTTATTAATATGCTGACCACCGGCACCGGAGGCGCGAAAAGTATCGATGCGCACATCTGCCGGGTTAATCACCACGTCATTAACTTCATCAGCTTCCGCCATAACTGCCACAGTACAAGCGGACGTATGAATGCGGCCCTGAGTTTCAGTGTCAGGTACTCGTTGCACTCGATGCCCGCCCGATTCAAACTTTAATTTGGAATAGGCACCTTGACCAATAATGCGGGCGATAATTTCTTTGTAACCACCCACTTCACCCACGGATTCAGAAACCACTTCCACCTGCCAACGATTACGCTCAGCATAGCGGGTATACATACGGAACAAATCGCCAGAAAACAGTGCGGACTCATCACCACCCGTACCCGCGCGAATTTCTAAAAACAGATTTTTGTCGTCGTTGGGGTCTTTGGGCAGTAACAGCTTTTGCAAATCCTCCTCCAACGCGTCTAAACGCGTTTTACCGGCCTTAATTTCTTCCTGGGCAAACTCCTTCATTTCCGGATCATTTGCCATTTCTAGGGCAGTTTTCATGTCTTCCTGTACACCTTGGTGCTCGTGATACAGGGCTACCACTGGATCAAGTTCAGCACGCTCACGCGACAGACTTCGATAGTTATCCATGTTTTTTACCACATCAGGATCGGCCAGCAGATGGTCAAGCTCAATAAAGCGTTCGGCCAATGCGGCTAATTTCTTTTCGATTGATTCTTTCATTTTTATTCCTTTTAATACTTCGAGCGCAGCACTTTGGGCTGGGCACGACATGATTCACATTTTTAGGATTGCATCACAACAGCACAAGAAAATAGGCAGCCGTAGCTACTCTTCGTCGCTGGAGGGAAATAATTTTGCAATCGTGGCCGCCAGTGCCTCGCGTTCGTGCGCATCGGCACTGTTTAAAGCAGCCAAAGGATGGTGTAAAAATTTATTCATTAGCCCAGTGCTCAAGGCCTCAAGCACGACTGCGGGATCATCACCGCGCAATAATAATTTGCGCGCTTTTACGAGCTCTAATTGCCGATATTCTTCCGCCTTGCCGCGTAACTGCACGATGGTGGAAACGCTGGAGCGCGATTGCAGCCAATGCATAAATTCAGCCGTGCGGGTATCAACAATTTTTTTTGCAGCCTCTACGGCACCTTCACGTTTCACCATATTACGCGCGATGATATTGCCTAGCGAGTCTAATGTATACAAAAACACATCAGCTAAATTTTGTACCTGCGCCTCAATATCGCGCGGCACAGCCAAATCTACCAACATCATCGGTTTGCGGCGTCGCAATTTTAGGGCGTTTTCAACCATGCCTTTACCGATAATGGGCAGACTTGATGCTGTGGACGAAATAACCAAATCAAACTCATGCAAGCGCTCGGGCACTTCTTTTAACGTAATGGCTTCGGTCGTTTTAACATCAGCAGTTCCAACATTTAGACCAACACCCAAGCGAGCGGCCAGCTCTGCCGCGCGCGCGTGCGTGCGATTTGCCACCACTATGCTTTTAGGTCGCTGTGCGGCAAAATGCGTGGCGCAAAGCTCAACCATTTCACCCGCACCAATAAGCAAAATGCGCACTTGATTTAATTCACCAAACAATTGCTGCGCTAACTTCATTGCCGCCGCCGCCATACTCACCGATGCAGCACCCAATTCTGTATCGGTACGCACCTCTTTTGCCACTGAAAACGCCTGCTGAAATAAGCGATCTAGCGGACCATTTAACGTGCCCGTTTCCGCCGCCACTTTTGCACAAAATTTTACTTGGCCTAGAATTTGCGGTTCGCCCAAAATCATTGAATCTAGCCCAGCCGCCACGCTAAATAAATGATTCGCCGCGGCTTCGTGCTGCAACTGATAAATGTGCGGGGCTACATCTGCTACCGAACGCGCGTTGGCTCCGCTATGTATGTAACTCTGCGCATACTCCACCAACCATGCTGCGGCTTTATGCATTACGCTTTCATCAGCTCCCGCCAAATACACTTCGGTGCGATTACATGTGGATAGCAAACTAACTTCAGTAGCCAGTGATGCCATCTGCAGCGCGCGCAACGCCGCCGGCTGCGCCTCCACTGAAAAAGCCACGGTTTCGCGCACACTAAGTGCTGCAGTTTTATGATTGAGCCCAAGGGCGTAAAGAGGCAAGGTAAAACCTTTATTGAAGGCCAAGGCTTAAGCGGTTGGGCAAAAATAACTCTTTGCCCAAATAACCTTTGATTATACCAGCCTAATTACGCCCTATTTTCCACCTGAAACATCCTCATTTTTACTTGCAGGCCGAATTCCTAATTGCTTTAATTTGCGATATAAATGTGTGCGCTCTAACCCAACTTTTTCAGCTACGCGTGACATATTGCCTTCTTCACGGCGGATATGATGCAAGAAATATTGACATTCAAATCGTTCACGCGCTTCTCTAAGAGGCAGGTCTAGCGGCACCCCAGCTTGCGCTGTGTGCGTGTGGGTAGCATCTAAGCCAAACTCACGGGCTACCCGCATAACATCATTTACGCCAATTTCTGTGCTTAAACTTGTGAGCGCCAGCGTTTTTACCACGCTTTGCAGCACCGGTAAATTTCCGGGCCATGAAAGATTGCGCATGGCATTGAGTGCCGCCACATCAAATTGGCGTAGCGGCGTTTCGTTGGCATCCACCATTTGTAACAGCAGCGTATTGGCAAGGTCTGGAATATCTTCCGCGTGTTCGTCCAAGCTGGGGATACGCAAGGTAAGGCCACTTAGCTGGCTATAGAGTCCGGCATCAAAACTTTCACTTTCAACCACTGGCGCTAATGGCCGGAACGACGCACACACTAATCGAGTATTAAATTTATCAAGCTTCGCCATGAGTTGTGACAAACCCTTTTGCTCCGCACGGGTCATGACTGAAATATCTTGTAAAAACAATACGCCATCACGCGCCTCGTTCAGCGGCTCAAACGGGTTTTTAGCAAGCCAACAATGATCTACCGGCGCTATCCACGGGGTATTGCGTTGATGCAGCATTCTGGCGCATAGCTCAAAACCTGCACCCACTTCACCTACTAACAAAATTGGGTTCTTCATCCGGCTTACTTGTTCTAAGCGTTGCCGCAGCTCCACCATCACATTGGCACGGCCTAAGTGCGTGTAGTTTAATCCCGGCTTCGGGGTGATACGCCCACCCGCGAGAGCCTTACTAACTGTGGCAATGAGCTTAGGCATTGAGATCGGTTTTTCTAAAAAATCAAATGCACCGATGCGCGTAGCTTCCATCGCTGATTCAATGGTGCCGTGGCCGGACATCATCACTACCGGCATGGTTAATTGCCCGCTAGCTGCCCATTCTTTTAGCAGTGATATGCCATCGGTATCGGGCATCCAAATATCAAGCAACACTAAATCAGGGCGCAGTTCGCGCCTCAAGGAGCGGGCTGCTTGGGCATTTTCAGCCAAGCGCACGTTGTAGCCTTCATCACGCAAAATTTCGAATAGTAATTCGCGGATACCGATTTCATCATCAACAACTAAAATATTATTAGAGGACATATGCTGCCTTTCAATGTGCGACGAGTGCGGAGTGGGTTACTTGGCGATGCAATGGAAATACAATTGTGACAGTAGCGCCTGATATTTTTGTTGCGTTTTCATTACTGTCGTTGTTATCGATGGTGATACTGCCACCGTGTTCATCAATAATTTTTTTAACAATAGCAAGCCCTAAGCCGGTCCCTTTGGGTTTGGTAGTGACATAGGGTTCGAAAATGCGATTGCGTACGGTTTGATTAATGCCGCTGCCGCTATCGCACACACTAAATTGCACCGCACCACCGAGCAGCGCCGTTTTGCAGGTGCGGACAATAATGGTTTGCGCATTAGCACCCACATTGGCACCCGCAATGGCGTTTACTGCACCAGCAGTAGCGTCTATCGCATTTTGCATAAGGTTATGAATCACTTGGCGCAGCAGTGCACGATCAGCAAATATCGGAACTAAATTTGCTTCTAAATCCATCACCAGCTTGATGTTCATTGATTCATACATCACTAATACATCACGCAAAAGCTCATTAAAATCGAGCACTTCAGGCTTGATGCGGGCACTTCGCGAATAAATACTAAATTCATCCACCATACTTTTTAGCGCACCCACCTGCTCTACGATCGTATTGGTTGAACGCTTGAGTAGGGCGGCATCATCCCCACCTAATTTATTACCTAATTTATATTGCAAACGCTCAGCAGAAAGCTGAATAGGCGTCAGCGGATTTTTAATTTCATGGGCTAGCCGTCGCGCTACTTCACCCCATGCAGCATCACGTTGCGATTGAATAATATTGGTCACGTCATCTAGCACCACGATGTAGCCTGGATCAAGCGAAGCCGGTAGCCGTACACCACGTAAAAGCAAGGTGCGCCGCGAATTATTAGTTGCATTGGCATATTCAATCTGCCGTTCCCAGGGTTTGTCGGCAGCGTTGGTACCTTGCGCAAATTGATTCATCACTTCTTCAACCAAAGTAGCTAGGCTAGAACTGGCGCGTCGTTCAAATACGGATTTATCGCCGCGCATATGACCGGACCATTCACTAAGCGCTAAACCCTTAACAGCATCGTGGTCGAGGTTTAACATGTCCTCGGCGATTTTATTGATGTTGTTTGGGTAAAATTTTTCATCAAAGGCCATCACGCCAGAGGTTAAGTTACCCAAAATACTTTCTAGATAGGCCTTGGCGTTTTCAAGTTCGTGTTGCTTTAGCGCCACGTTATTAGATGCCTCACCCAATTGCCGCGTCATGGTATTAAATGATTGCGTAAGCACGCCAAATTCATCGTTACTTTTAACGGGATGCAACTGGGAAAAATCGCCTCGGGCAATTGCCCTTGTAGAATCCGCCAACGCGGCCAAAGGCGCACTTAGCCGGTCTGCCAGAAAAAACGCCAATGCAATAGCAGAAAACAGTGTAAGCAGCATTGCCAAGGTGAGCGTAAGCGCAAACACCCGTTTTAGGCTGCCACGCTGCAGCGCCAGTTGGCCATAGCCTAACTTTGCAGCCTCGGCCGCTTGCGCATCCTGTGCAATCGCGGCGGGTACGGCCTGAATAAGCTGAATAAAACGTAGCTCCTCCCCGCTTAACGTAGCTACCTTAAACTTGCCAAACACCCGCAAATATAAGCCACGTTCATTTAAGTTTTCTGTACTTTGAATGCTTGAGAATCCCGTATTTAGGGGCTTTTCACGTAACTCGCGCCAGTCTTGCACCGTGGGCTTATCGGCAACAGCACTGAGTGCACTGCTACCGCCATTAGCCGTATTAACAGGGTTTGCAGAATTAGCGGCGGCCGACATGGTAATAACGCTACCGTTATCCGCGTATAAAATAATCTCATCAACGCCTTGGGCAATTCGTAAGTTACGCAAGTCTGGCGTGGTGGTACTAGTAATTACTTCGCTCAACGGTGCATCAGCCTGCGGTTTTTCTGCAAGCGCATTGGCCACACGGCGAGCCTTACGCACGAGGTCTTGATTAGCAAACTCCAAAGTAATCCGCCCTAGATTAATACCACTATCAAGGCCACGTTCAATTGGCGCGTCAAACCAAGAATCAATGGTGCGATTTAGAAACTGCACCGATAGTGCATACAACAGACCACCAGGAATAATTGCCATTGCTACAAAAATAAGCATCATTCGCAACGCCAGTTTTGCGCCAAATACTTGACCGCGCAACTTGGTGGCTAGCCCCCAAATTTGGTAACCAATGAGCGCGAAAAGCCCCACAATAAGCGTAAAAGCTAGGCCAAACAGCCACGTATAGTTGGTTGCAAACTCCGCATTGTTGCTGCTGGCGCGATACAAAAGCCCCACTATGAGTAGGCCCAACATGGCACACACAACGAGTACGGTGCGGATCATTTTTGCTCCCCACCGATAATGCTAAAACGCGTCCATGGAGAAGCAATGTCCCACTCACGCGTACCTAGCACATTAAGCTGAAACGGCTTAGGCAACTGCGAGGCATCAAGACGAATACGCACCGACACATCGTATTTTTCGCCCGGTCGCAGTTTATTTTTTTCTAAAATTTGCCATGAACGCACTGTGGAAAGCGCCCGCTTTACATCATCAAATTTTGCTACGTTTTGCGATAAGCCAGCAGTGGCAATGCGAAATTGATTTGTTAGCGGGGAGTAAGAAATGCGGCGCTCTCGCGTTTGCCGCACCATGCGCTCATCGAGCCAGTACCAGCGATTGCGGCTTACCTCTACTTCCATCTCAATATAAACCGGCACGCCTTTACGAATCGCATCTTCATGCACGGCCATCAACTGCAGATCAAATTCAGCGCTGAGTTGATAACCTTCTTCATTGAGCTCAAGTTTTGCAGTTTTAATTTCCGCTCCCTCTGCGTAACCGAAAACGGGCACAGCGAGCATTAATAATATTAACAAGCAACCCAGACAATCGCTAAGGCGCGCCGTCGCACTATTGACTACGCGCATACGATGCTTAGCTTTTGGCAACGGACTGCGCAAACTAAACCTTTTCGATGAGCGCGTAGTAAAAGCCGTCGGTCATTTCGTCTGGCAAGAGCTGCTGACCAGAGGCGATTGGCTTTGCTTTAATGCTCAATGTGCCTGTTACGTGGGCATCATCGGACGATGCCAACGATATAGGCTTTAACTTTGCGTCCGCTGTTTTAGCTAAAAAGGCATTCACCACATCTTGATTTTCTTCGTGGAAGACCGAGCAAGTCACATACAATAATTGCCCACCTTTTTTCAAGGTCGGCCATACTCCATTTAACAAACGCCCTTGCTGAATCACAAATTTAGCGGTATCGGTTGGTCGGCGAACCCATTTAATATCGGGATGACGCCGCACCACACCTGATCCAGTACAGGGCACGTCGAGCAAGATACGATCAAACTGCTTTTTGTCCCACCATTTTTCAGGGGTGGCGGCATCTGATGACTTTAATGTGACGTTGGGCGAAGCCAATTGCAAACGATCTAAGTTTTGCTTTACGCGCTGCAAGCGCGTTGGATCTGAGTCTAGCGCCGTAAGCGTTAAATTAGCTGTGGTTTCAAGCAACTGACAAGTCTTACCGCCTGGCGCTGCGCAGGCATCAAGCACCCGCATGCCTGCACCGCAATTTAGCAATGTTGCGGTGTGTTGTGCGCCAGCATCTTGCACGGATACAAAACCTTCACGGAATTTCGGCAGAGCATCCACATTACAAGGGTGGGTGAGCCAGAGCGCATCACCATCCACGTGCGCAACTTGCATTTCATTTTTAGCCAGCAGTGCCACGTATTCTTCCGCTGTACATTTTTTTCGATTTACCCGTAAACACATTGGCGGATGTTCTGCCGCACAGAGCAAAATTTCTTCCCAATTTTCAGGGTAATCTTCTTTGGTACGGGCAATCCACCATTCAGGAAAATCGTAACGCGCCACTTCGCTTTTAAAGCGCTCACGCTTAAATTTATTTACCTCGCGCAAATAATTACGCAGCACGCCATTTACTAAGCCTTTAGCACGACCTAAGCCCATTTTTTCACATGCGGTAACCGCGTGATCGACAATGACATGCGGTTTAGTTTTCGAAAACTGCAATTGCGCTAAGGTGATGATGAGCAAATGCCGTACTGCCACATCGCTTAACGGCGCACTTAGCAAGGTTTCTAATTGCGCGTTGATGAGTCCATAATTGCGCAGGCTATCGTAGGCAATACTTTGCACAGCAGCACGGGCTTCGCGCGGTAGGTCACCGTGGCGCTTGAAACCAAGCTCAAGTGCGCGATCTAAATTGCGCCCGTCGATTGTTGCGCCAACTACTTCAGCCGCTGTAATTTGGATATCTATCATGCGGACAACTCCAAAAACTCATTTTGCTTCATCATGCGTACTTGCTCATAAAAAATTACTCCCTACAAACCAAACATATGCCCGTCGCAATTTTGCTTTGCGCTGCGCCGTAATTGCCAATTCCTTGATTTTGAAATCGAATTTTTAGAATTGTCATTGTATGCATCCTACCTTTGTTGCAAAAAAGATACAACATGTATTCGACATACAACAGCACTTTTTCTAACCCGCGAGTCAGTAAAACACCCTCCAATAGCGGTATAGTGAGCTAAAATTTCTTAGAAGCTAAATTATGTCCGCCCCTCTTAAAAACGATACTTTCCTTCGCGCGCTGAAACAGCAGCCAACGCCCTACACCCCTATTTGGATCATGCGCCAAGCTGGGCGTTACCTACCCGAATACAACGCCACACGTAAGCGTGCGGGTAGTTTTCTAGGTTTAGCCAAAAGCCCTGACTATTGCACCGAAGTGACATTGCAACCGCTTGATCGTTATGCGCTCGACGCTGCAATTTTATTTTCTGACATTTTGACCGTACCTGATGCCATGGGCTTAGGCTTACACTTTGTAGAAGGCGAAGGCCCTAAATTTGCCCGCACGGTGCGCACTGAGGCAGAGGTAACGGCGCTGCCAGTGGCCGACATGAATGATTTGCGCTATGTATTTGATGCGGTGGCACAAATTCGCGGTGCCTTAGTACAGGATGGTTTACAGCGCGTCCCGCTGATTGGGTTTTCTGGCTCCCCCTTTACCCTTGCCTGCTACATGATTGAGGGCGGCGGGTCAGACGATTTTCGGCACATTAAAACCATGCTCTACCAACGCCCTGACTTGCTCCATCAAATTTTAGCCAAAAATACCACGAGCATTCAGGCTTACTTAAATGCGCAAATTGCTGCCGGCGCACAAACGGTGATGTTGTTTGACACTTGGGGTGGGGTTCTTGCGCACCCAGCCTATCAGGAATTTTCATTGGCATATGCCAAGCAGGTATTTGCAGGGGTAACCCGTGCGGTAGACGGCGTGGATATTCCGCGTATTTTCTTCACTAAGGGCGGCAGCCAATGGCTAGAGAGTATGGCCGACTGTGGTACTGATGCCTTAGGTCTAGATTGGACCATGAACTTAGGCCAAGCCAAGCAACGTGTGGGAAGCAAAGTGGCGCTGCAGGGCAACCTAGATCCCAACACTTTATTTGGCAGCGACGCGACAATTGAAGCAGAAGTAAAACGGGTCTTGGCAGAATTTAAGCAAGATGGCAATGCAAACGGCCATGTGTTTAATTTAGGCCACGGTATCTCGCAATTTACCAACCCTGACCGCGTAGAATGTCTAGTTAATGCGGTAAAAAACTACAGCAAACGCTGAATTTTACGACCTCCACACGCACAAAAGCTCTGAAAAGGCCAATTTTAGGGCGTTCGTGCAAGTCAATTAGATAAGATCAAAATTAACATCTTTTTTTGCTGTATTTTTCCGCTTTATGCACAGATTTCGTGTAAGCGAAAGATAGCGCAGGTTTTAGATAAACTACATTATTAAAGCGCAGTAAGTATTTGTTTTTAATACGTTTTATAGCAATATTACACTGGTATTACATAATAAAACCGATTTTATTAAGTGATATTTTTGGCGAATACTTTAAGCCATCCACAAAGTTATCCACAGGCATAAATCCCCAATAATTACGCGACTTTCCAGCCACTTTTGAATGAAACCCCCCGTAAAACCTGACTTTTCAGCCAACACTACTGCGCCCAAGCCCACCAATACAGCCTCGGCTTACGGATCGCTCCCGATTCTTGAAGTAGCGCTAGATATTCCACGCTTTAGCAGCTTTGATTTTGCAGCGCCAATCTTAAAAAGTGACGAAAGTGAAGTGTCAGGTGCCGATATCGGCCGGCTGGTAGTCGTACCATTTGGCCCACGTAAATTGGTTGGCGTAATCATTGCGATACGCAACCAAACAACAGTACCGGCCGATAAACTCAAAACAGCGCTTGAAATACGCCGTGACCTACCCGGCTTTAGCGCGTTGGATTTCGACCTATTTAAGTTTTGCGCAAACTATTACCAATTTGGCCTCGGCACCACCATACTCACCGCAATTCCACCGCGTTTGCGCAAACTAGATGCGCCAATACGCGCACTGAAACCCCCTAAAGCTAAAATCAGCAAAGCCGCCGCCGCGCCATTGCTCACCTTAACGACCGACCAAAACAGTGCCGTGACAGTCATCACCGCATGCCTAAACGTGAGCTTAAGTGACACAGCAACCGCTCAAGCCCCTCTCCCCATTTTGCTAGAAGGCATTACCGGCAGTGGCAAAACCGAAGTTTATTTACGCGCCATCGCCCAAGTACTGTCTGCCGGCAAACAAGCTTTAGTACTTGTGCCTGAAATCAACTTAACCCCGCAGCTAGAACGAATATTTATTGCGCGATTTCCCGAGATAAAAATTGTATCGCTGCATAGCAGCATTTCTGAAACTGCTCGCTATCACGCATGGCACGCAGCGCAACGCGGCGAAGCACAGTTAGTATTAGGCACGCGTCTAGCCGTGTTTACATCCATGCCCGCGCTATCATTAATCGTGGTGGATGAAGAGCACGATGCCTCGTTCAAGCAGCAAGAAGGTTTGCGTTACCACGCGCGCGATGTTGCCATCGTGCGCGCCAAGCTCTGCGGCGCTACCATCGTGCTCGGCTCAGCGACGCCATCCCTAGAATCCTATGAAAATGCGCTCAGAGGCAAATACACCCACTGCACCCTAAGCATGCGCGCCAACGCTGCCGCCCGCCTACCAAAAGTGCAGTTGCTCAATACCACCCTACTTGCGACCAAAGACGGCTTAACGAGTGCCTTAATCGAAGCGGTGAAGCAACGCACGGCCAAGGGCGAACAAAGCATTTTATTTTTAAATCGACGCGGCTTTTCACCGACCTTGGTTTGCAATCAATGTGAATGGCGGCCACCATGTCCGCGCTGTAGCGCCAAGCTGGTATTTCATCAAGCTAAAGTCAAAACCGATAGCGTGCGCGATAATCCCAGTAAACATTTAGCCTGCCACCATTGCGGCTACGAAGCGCGTATTCCAACTGTCTGCGTTAAATGCGGTAGCCCTGATCTAACACCAATTGGTCAAGGCACGCAACGGATTGAAGCTGCCATTGAAGCCGCGTTTCCCGATGCCCGTATTAGTCGGATAGATGCAGACAGCACCAGCAAAAAAGGCAGCGCCCATGCTCTCTTTGCCGATATTGTTGCGGGCAATACCGACATCATCATCGGCACCCAAATGCTCGCCAAAGGTCATGATTTTCCTAAGGTAACGCTAGTAGGGATTATCAACGCTGACTCAAGCTTATTTAGCGCCGACTTTCGCGCCGCCGAACGCCTATTTGCCCAACTGGTGCAGGTTTCTGGCCGCGCAGGTCGTGCTGATCTACCGGGCGAAGTGCTGATACAAACCAAGTTTCCAGAGCATCCCGTATACCAAGCCGTCATCACCCAAAACTTCGCTGCCTTCGCCGCGCAACAGCTAGCAGAACGCAAATTATGCGACTTCCCGCCGTACGCCTACCTCGCCATTTTGCGAGCAGAATCAAAAAACGCGGAAGCTTTAAGCAAATGGTTAAGCGCTTGCGTGGCTGCGGGGAAGGCGCTCGTCAACCTGCCAAATACCGAACCGCTAGCACTGCAACTATTCGACCCCGTATCATCGCCTCTCGCCCGAAAAGCCGATCACACCAGAATGCAAGTGCTAGTCCAAAGCAAAGACCGCCGCATGCTGCAACAGTTTTTACCGCAATGGCGGAGTGATGTTTTTGGCAGCATGCCAAGCCATGTGAGAGCGTTGATCGATGTGGATCCGATGGAGGTTTGATCCTTGGAGATGCCCTGTTTTATCCCGCAAGGAGACTACTTCAGGTCGGTGCGTCTACAGCCCTCATTCACAGTATTTTTCGACGAAATAACACCTGTACAGAAATAAAGTAAACTTTCGGCCATGTGCAAAGTCACACCCTATTCAACATCAAGCGAATGATCAAAATGACAATCAACAGTTCCGCGCGTAACTTCCTACGGCTTGCTTTGTTAACCGCGATCAGCACGACACTCGTGGCCTGCGTTTCAGAATCGGCAGTCAATAAGCCTAGCGCAACAAACCCAGCGGTAATTGCCCCGGCCGAGCCAACACGCAAGTTTATTATCCGGACGACGCAGAACAAGTCACCGCTTGCCTTGATCAAAATGAGGGAAAGTTCAGTTGAGGAAAAAACGATGCTGCCGCTCGTTTTTGCGCAGACGTACGTCATAAGTGGCGACGAACGAGGTACTCTCGAAATTGCAGAACGCGGAAGAGATGCCAGCCCGCTCGCACCGCTCGATGTTACTGGCTATCAAACAGAGCCTGCTATTGCCGCAGTTGTTGCAGCCGCACAAAATCGTCGCATTGTAATGCTGAATGAAAACCATATTTCGCAGCGCCAACGCGCCTTTGCTTTTGACTTAGCCGCCGCACTTCGCAAAGCTGGTTTCACGCATTTTGGGGCAGAAACATTTCAGCCCGAAATTGAAGAAAATATGCGCGATGGCGTACCAAAGCTCAGCAGCGGTACCCACACAATGGACCCCGTATTTGGCGACTTGACGCGCCAGTTTTTCATCAGCTCGCCTGGCAGCCCGCCCGCCGCCGTGATGACGTAGTCGCGCACCCCCGCCTTGGCATTGACCACGCCGACCACCTGGGCATAGGTCGGCACCGGCGCATTGGTGGACTTCTGATAGCCGTCGAGCGCGGCATTCCACGTGGCGAACAGATCGCGGGCCTTGGCCGTCCATGCCGCGTCGG
>JANMDR010000277.1:0-14351 GCA_031376425.1 Betaproteobacteria bacterium | reverse complement strand
GGCTTTGGCTTCGCCGCCAAATTTCTTTGCCAATACGGTTGTGATTGCTGCTGTTAGCGTTGTCTTGCCATGATCCACGTGGCCAATTGTGCCTACGTTTACGTGTGGCTTCGTGCGCTCAAATTTACCTTTTGCCATTTTATAATCCTCTAATTTCTAATTCAAAAAATGTTGAAATGCTTGTGTTACGAATATTTGTTGCCAAAAATACTTATTTGGCTTTGGATGCGATGATTGCTTCAGATACGTTTTTCGGCGCTTCTGCGTAGTGCTTGAATTCCATGGTGTACGTAGCGCGACCCTGAGTTGCGGAGCGCAGCGTTGTAGAATAACCAAACATCTCTGAAAGCGGTACTTCAGCTTTAATGATCTTGCCGCCACCGCCTGCGATGTCGTCCATACCCTGAACCATACCGCGACGTGATGACAAATCACCCATCACCGTTCCAGCGTAATCTTCCGGTGTTTCTATTTCAACGGCCATCATTGGCTCAAGCAACACTGGCTTGGCTTTGCGCATACCGTCTTTGAAGCCCATCGATGCCGCCATTTTGAAAGCGTTTTCGTTGGAGTCAACGTCATGGTAAGAACCGAAATGCAAGGTTACTTTTACGTCAACCACTGGATAACCAGCCAACACACCTGCAGGCAATGTTTCTAGTAGGCCTTTTTCAACAGCAGGAATAAATTCGCGAGGAACCACACCGCCTTTAATGGCGTCAACGAATTCAAAGCCTTTGCCAATTTCATTTGGCTCTACTTTCAACACCACATGACCGTATTGACCACGACCACCGGATTGCTTAACAAACTTACCTTCCGCATTTTCAACGGTGCCGCGAATAGTTTCGCGATAAGCAACCTGCGGCTTACCTACAGAAGCTTCAACACCGAATTCACGCTTCATACGGTCAACAATAATTTCGAGGTGTAACTCACCCATTCCCGAAATAATTGTTTGGCCTGATTCTTCGTCGGAACGCACACGGAAAGACGGGTCTTCTTGTGCCAAACGGCTCAAGGCAATACCCATTTTTTCTTGGTCAGCTTTAGTTTTTGGCTCAACGGCTTGAGAGATCACCGGCTCAGGGAATACCATACGCTCTAGCACTACCACTGAATCTGGATCGCAGAGTGTTTCGCCAGTTGTTACGTCTTTCATACCAATACAAGCTGCAATATCACCCGCGCGAATTTCTTCGATATCCTTACGGATATTTGCGTGCATTTGCACCATACGGCCAACACGTTCTTTCTTACCACGCACGGAGTTGTATACGGAGTCGCCTTTTTTCAGCACGCCAGAATACACACGCACGAAGGTAAGCTGCCCAACAAAGGGATCAGTCATCAACTTAAATGCTAAGGCCGAGAACTTTTCGTTATCATCAGCTTTACGCTCAACACGATTTTCCGCTTCATCGGTTCCGCCTACTGGTGGAATATCGATTGGGCTAGGCATGTATTCAACCACAGCGTCCAACATGGCTTGCACGCCCTTGTTTTTAAACGCAGAGCCGCAAAGCATTGGTTGAATTTCGCAAGCGATAGTACGCTGACGAATCGCCGCTTTAATTTCTAACTCGGTTAGCGCTTCGCCTTCTAAATACTTATTCATCAAGTCTTCATTGGCTTCGGCCGCCGCTTCAACTAATTTTTCGCGGAACTCAGCGGCTTTTTCAGTTAAATCAGCAGGAATATCGCCGTAGGTAAACGTCACACCTTTATCGGCTTCGCTCCACAAGATCGACTTCATCTTAACCAAGTCAACCACGCCAGCAAAACTTTCTTCGGCACCAATTGGGATTTGCAAGGCAACAGGGTTAGCCTTCAAACGCGCCTTCATTTGGTCGTAAACTTTAAAGAAGTTTGCGCCAGTACGGTCCATTTTATTAACGAACGCGAGACGAGGAACCTTGTATTTATTAGCTTGACGCCATACTGTTTCCGATTGCGGCTGAACACCACCCACAGCGCAGTAAACCATACATGCGCCGTCAAGCACGCGCATTGAGCGCTCTACTTCGATGGTGAAGTCAACGTGACCGGGGGTATCAATAATATTGATACGATGATTTTCAAACGTACCGCCCATGCCCTTCCAAAAACAGGTCGTAGCAGCAGATGTAATGGTAATACCGCGCTCTTGCTCTTGCTCCATCCAATCCATTGTCGCTGCGCCATCATGCACTTCACCAATTTTGTGATTTACACCGGTGTAGAACAGAACGCGTTCAGTTGTGGTTGTCTTACCCGCGTCAATGTGAGCGGAGATACCAATATTACGATAGCGATTAATGGGGGTTTCGCGAGCCACGGTGATTACCTTATCTACTTACAGAACTATTTGGAAAGCATGGCACAACTTTTGGCAGCACCATACAACTAACTTGATCTAATCGGATGCCTCACAACAAAGCATCCTTTATGCAAAACTAGAAGCGGAAATGCGCGAAGGCTTTATTTGCTTCAGCCATGCGGTGCACTTCTTCACGCTTTTTGATTGCTGAACCACGACCTTCGGACGCATCCAACAATTCGCCAGCTAAACGCATACCCATGGATTTTTCACCACGCTTACGCGCCGCTTCACGCAACCAGCGCATCGACAAGGCCATACGGCGTACTGGACGCACTTCTACTGGTACTTGGTAGTTTGCACCACCAACACGACGCGATTTAACTTCTACCATTGGCTTTACAGCGTTAATGGCGAGGTTAAATACTTCGATTGGGTCTTTGCCAGATTTCTTTTGAATTTGATCTAGGGCGCGATAAATAATGTTTTCAGCAACCGATTTTTTACCGGATTGCATTAACACGTTTACGAACTTGGCTAGGTCTGTGCTTTTGAATTTTGGATCAGGTAGCACATCACGCTTGGGGACTTCTCTACGACGTGGCATGGTTATTTCCTTTTAACTGAGATGATGAGCTGCAACGCAAATGACATTGCAGCGCCGGGAAGAGACTAATTAATCGCTTTTTTGGCAGCTTTTTTAACAACTTATTTAGCAGCCGCGCCAGCTTTAGCTTTTTTCGCGCCGTATTTAGAACGCGATTGCTTCCGGTCTTTAACACCAGCAGTATCAAGCGAACCACGCACGGTGTGGTAACGCACGCCTGGCAAGTCTTTTACGCGACCGCCACGGATGAGTACGACTGAGTGTTCTTGGAGATTGTGACCTTCGCCACCGATGTAGCTAATTACTTCAAAGCCATTGGTGAGACGAACCTTGCACACTTTACGAAGCGCGGAATTCGGCTTTTTCGGTGTAGTTGTATAAACACGGGTGCATACACCGCGTTTTTGAGGGCAATTTTGCATTGCCGGCACTTTGCTCTTGGCTTTAACTTGTGTGCGTGGTTTACGCAAAAGTTGGTTAATGGTTGGCATAGTCGCTCGCTTAAGATTCTCAATGGCTTGAATTGTTTCCTGCTTGAAATCGATTTGGCTGATTTCAGGTTCGTCTACAGGTTTGGACTGCAAAATAACTTCTTAGCTCAATTACATCAGAGCGGTTAAAGCTGTAACTACACTTATAGCTACACTTTTGCACAGCCCATTACTATAGTATGAAATAGCATAGGGTGTCAACAAAATGGTGAGTTTGGATTGCTGGATTTTTATTGATGCACGCTAAAGCGCATCAATATTATGCGATTACTTCACCAGTTTAAAATCAAAAACGCCCTAAAATAGGGCGTTTTTGTAGTGGTAACCACTTACACTATGGCTGCGGGAGAACTCGCAACAACCTCATTTGCCGATACTTATTTTGCAGCAAGTAGGGTTTGCAACTCACCAGATTGGTACATTTCGCGCATGATATCGGCACCGCCGATAAACTCGCCATTTACATATAGCTGCGGAATGGTAGGCCAATTTGCATATTCTTTAATCCCTTGGCGGATTTCAGCATCCTGCAAGACATCAACAGTAAAAGGTTTATCCACACCGCAGGCCTTCAACATTTGCGCGGCAGATGATGAAAAACCACATTGCGGGAACTGCACGGTGCCCTTCATATACAGAACGACTGGGTTGCTTGATACTTGCTGCTGAATTTTATCTTGGGTATTCATATCTTACTTTCAAAAAATTACCAACGACTATTATAAACTGAGGCCACTAAACCTGATGTGGCCGACGCACATCCAAGAATAATTTATCAAGTGGATCGCGACGCACCGCGAATTCTACAATCTCACCATTACCGACCGCTAAACGACCAGCACCGCCTAAAATGGTGTTCAGAATCCTGCCAACACCTTTGCTGCTAACTACCAGTGGACGACGTGGCAATAGCGCATTAATGCGTTCTACCCCTACTTCTACGCGGGATTGGAATTGTTCTTCTGATTCACCACCGGGGGGCGACACACCATTAGCCAAATCATTTTCAGTATCGGCGATGGATTTCATATTCCATTCGCCGAGTAGGCGCTCATTAAAACTGGGGTCAGTCACTGTTTGTAAATTACCAAGAACACCATTAATGATAAGTGCCGTTTGCTGCACGCGAATGAGTGAACTACAAACAATCAAGCCGATATCTAAATCCATCATTTTTATTTGCTTTGCCAGCAAATATGCCTGATCGCAGCCAATATCGGTTAGCGGGATATCCAGATCACCCCCGCACCGCAGGCCGCGAAAATTCACATCCGTCACGCCGTGACGTACAAAAAATAAGGAAAATGATTGATTCGCGTGGTAGCTCATGGTTTTCGAAAATTTACAGTTAAATTGGTTTTAGCGTATTTTACGGTGAAATCGCACCGGCGTTAAAACTTGAATCCAAGCTTGGTTGAAACTGTTGTCACGTCACCGATTTTTTCAGCTTCAGCTGAAAGCGTCGCAAATGGCAAATTGGTATCAAACCCTGCGAACAAGCGGCCACTAGTGGTACTCACGGCACTCAAACTACTTCCTAGCGGTTTAGTGTCAGTACGGGTGCCACCAGCGCCAATGTAGGGCGTGATAAATCCAATCGGTTTTGCCACCACTAAGTCTAGCCCTAAGCTGCGCACATCTACGGTACTTGAACCGATATCGCGATTTCCGCTAAAGCGCACATAAACACCCGGACTAATCGTGGCCGGTGCCAGCACTTGATAGCGGCCAATAACGCCAAGCGTTGTTAAGCCCGAAGATCCTGCAGCCCCCAAACTCAGCCCGATATCCGAACCGCCGCTAAATGCTTTGTAGATATTTAAGCGGGGAATAATCACTGCGGTTGATCCGCCACCAGCGTTACGCCAAACTTCACCGGACGCTACGTTAGCCACGCCTATTTCAGCGCTCACATCCACACCCAATAAATTGAGCGAGACCGCTGGCGATAGCGCCCGAATGGCGGCTACCGCTGCCAAGTCTTTGGCAAGCTTAGCAAACGCTTCTTGCGATAATTTCTTAACATCGTCTAATCCACTTGCCACTGCTGGCGTTGCTACGCCCCCCCAAAGGCTAACCGAAGCGCATGCCGACAAACATAGTGCTGATAATCGTTTTCTAGTCACTGCAAATCCTTTGTATTTGATCTATCTCTCGTACACCAACACTCATACACCAACACCACATTATTGAACGTATAGTTTCTCTGGCACTGGATGTAAATGCATGGTTTTACCGGCACGCATCACTTGCCCTGGCACTTCATGGCCAACGATAACGGGGATTTTTACGGCGCACGCCAAAAGCTTGTCTAAATCTACGTCCGTTTCAATACCCATGTCGTGCAACATATTGACCATATCTTCAGTGCAGATATTACCAGTAGCACCGGGTGCAAACGGACAACCGCCAAGACCAGCTAAGGAGCCGTCAAAGCTCGTAACGCCTGCGTCAATACCGGCCACCACATTAGCCAAGCCCATGCCACGGGTGTTGTGAAAGTGTAGCGTGTAATCAATGTTTGGGTACGCGTTGATCGCGGCCTTACACAAAGCACTGACCTGTACCGGATTAGCCATACCGGTAGTATCGCCAAAGGTGATGCTATCAAAGCCGAGCGCTAAATACTTGCCAATAAAATCGATCACCCGCGCTTGCGACACGCGCCCTTCAAATGGGCAACCAAATGCGGTTGAAATGGTGCCATTGATGCGGATTTTTGCGGCTTTTGCCATAGTAGCCATTGCTGCAAAGTCTTGTAGGGACTGAGCCGTGGTGCGATTAACGTTGGCTAAGTTATGAGTTTCTGAGGCGGACATAAACACATTAATTTCCTCAATCACTGTGCCACTTTCATGCGTTGCGATCACCCGTTCCATACCCTTAGCGTTAGGCACTAATGCGGTGTAAATCACACCAGCAACACGCTCAATATTACGCAGCACTTCCACGGCATCGGCCATATTGGGCACAAATTTGGGGTGCACAAAAGACGCAACTTCAAGCCGTGTTAATCCTGTTTTTGACAACGAATCAATTAGCGCAATTTTAGTTTGGGTAGCGATGATGTTTTTCTCGATCTGAAAACCATCGCGCAACGCTACATCATTAATTCTAATTTTCATGCTCGATCCTATTTTTGCCATTTTTACTATTTGCTTCGTCACATGGCAGTTTAACATCCTCAGGCAGCGCTTTAAATCACGCCACGTTTACGTAAACTATTAATGGCCTCGGCATCAAGGCCAAGGTCGGCCAAAACCGCATCAGTATGTTCACCCAAACGCGGGCCTAACCAATTTGTACCACCCGGTGTTGCCGAGAGCTTGGGCACAATACCGGGCAGCAAAATTTCTTCGCCGTTGCGCAGTTTGTGCGCTTCAATCATATGCCGCGCTTTAAATTGCATGTCGTTGGCAATATCCGCAATCGAATAAATGCGGGCACAGGGTACATCGGCAGCTTCTAACACTTCCAGCGCGCGATCGAGCGTGACAGATTTCGTCCATGCGGCAATCGCGTCGTCCAACATTTGGGTTTGCGCTACTCTTCCGGCATTGTGTACTAGCGCTATATCGTTAGCCAAATCATCACGACCAATGGCTAGCATTAAGCGTTTAAAAATCGCATCGGCGTTTGCACCAATCACCACATATTGATCATCACTACAGGGATAAGTATTTGACGGCACTATACCGGGAAGGGATGCACCAGTACGTTCACGCACGGTGCCGGTCATACCGAACTCAGGCAACATTGATTCCATCATCGAAAATACTGCTTCATACAATGCCACATCCACTACTTGGCCGCGGCCGCTACTGTGCCGATGGTGCAGCGCCATCAGCGCGCCCATCACGCCGTACATTGCCGCTAGCGAATCACCAATACTAATACCCACGCGCACCGGTGCCCGATCAGCGTAGCCGGTAATGTAGCGCATGCCACCCATCGACTCACCGATTGCACCAAAGCCGGAACGATCTTTATACGGCCCGGTTTGCCCAAAGCCTGATAAGCGCACCATGATCAGCTTAGGGTTAATGGCCGCCATTGCGTCATAGCCCATACTCCATTGTTCCAACATGCCGGGACGAAAATTTTCTACCAAAATATCAGCTTGCGCCGCTAATTGCTGGGCAATTTTTTGCCCTTCAACATCACGCATGTTTAACGTAATAGATTTTTTATTGCGTGCCTGCACGCTCCACCACAGGCTAGTACGTTCGCCGTCAATGTCATGGAGCTGCCGCCAATTTCGCAAAGGGTCACCACCGGCGCTCTTGTCGCTTGCCGGTGGTTCGATTTTTATCACTTCTGCACCAAACTCCGCTAGCAATCGCCCACAAAATGGCCCCGCAATTAATGAGCCCATCTCCAGCACTTTTAAGCCGGAAAGCGGTGCAGATTGGGCATTTGAATTTGGTGATTCAGTGTTTTTTACCATTATCGGCTCATCTGTAATTTAGTAAATACTGCTACACTCATTTTAGTTTGAATCCTGAGATAAATGATGAGCGCACCCGAAACAACTTCCTTAAATGGATCGCATTACGATGTATGTATTATCGGTGCCGGTATCTCAGGCTTAAGTGCCGCACAAGCACTAAGCCAGCAAAACCAGAAAAACTTAAAAATTGCAGTATTAGAAAAAAGCAGAGGGCCTGGTGGCCGTATGGCAACGAGGCGCATGGATGGCTTTCAGTTTAATCACGGCGCACCGAGCTTCACGCTTGAAAGCGCCGATTTTATCGCATGGGCGCGTGCTGATGAGCGCAAAAACAGTCTAAAGATAAGCGAATTGCCGGCATCGCCAACATGTTATAAAGCGACCACCAGCGCTAATTACAGTATGAATTTACTTGCCCGCAGTATTTTCTCACCTCAGAATTTTCACACCTTAATTCGCGTTACCGCTTTAGTGCCGCTGCAGGCACAATTGCAGGCGCAGTTGCCGGCGCAGTTGCCGGTACAACACTGGCAAGTGCAGTTTCAGCGTGAAAACCCTGCAGGGGAAGTGTTAGAGCGTGGCACCCTCACAGCCGATAACATTATATTAGCGCTGCCCGCGCCGCAAGCAGCGGCCTTGCTTCAGCCCTTGCCCGCGCAGCTTACCGAGCTTGCACAGATTGCCGCCAGCGTAAAGTATGACGCCTGTTGGGTAGCCATGTTTAGCCTAACAAGCCCCAGCGGTATTGCCACCAATGAATTTGGCGAGGCTAAAATTTCTGCAGACGCACCGCTGTCTAAATGTATTCGCCAAGCAGATGCTAACGCCGTTGGCAGCGAATCATGGGTAGTTCACGCATCGGTTGTATGGACCAATAAACATCTAAATGACAGTAAAGAAACCGTTGGTGATGCCCTATTCTCGGCTTTCTTGACGCTCTGTAATGGAATAGAAAAACCAGTGGTATTAGCAGCGCACCGTTGGCTCTACGCACAGCCCTCTACCAACGAGATAACGTACATCAATCACGCGCATGCTTTCGACCAAGCTGCAAAAAACGGTTTATTCTGCATCGGCGATTGGCTCAATACATCATCATCTACAAGTTCAATGAGCCATATTGAACGCGCATTGTTAAGTGGGCAGCAAAAATTTCAGGGAGACGTTTCCCGCCTTCTTTGTTGACGCGTCGACGGTGGACAGGATTCCGTGTGCCCTACTAGGGTGCTTCAAAAGTACGCACTTACGCTGAAGACAATTCCTTGAAAACGATTCATGTAAGGTTCCAAATTTAAACAACGTTCGTTTAAGTAGGCTTCTTCACATATACCGATATGTCACCAGTTGTTGTCGCTAATTGTATTCTACGGACGAAACTGTCAAATAGAGACCAGTTCAACCCTGCCTCCTGAAAATACTTGGCTAACGTGTCCTCCACGTAGCCGCCACATAACCCAGTAAGCGCACATATCCGGTTGCTATTGAAACTTCCTGGGCTGCAATCTTCGCCAAGCCTACACATCAGCAAATAATCGACCGCTAGCTCCGTAAAGGCTGGTGTATATTGCTGGCCAGCAATTGTGGGCAGCACATTTTCTTCAAATGAATACTTTGAAAGCGCCAACAGTCCAAAATAAGGGCCTTGCAATACTTTGCTCATCAGGGCGGGATCACTGGGTTCACCATACGCATAAGCACCATAACGATCTCTTGCAGCGATCCTTGCTTTAATAATTGCTTGCAATTCGGGCAATTGCTCAAGGGCGCGTTTTCGCGCTGCGTCGTCCAACTCAAAATTCCCTAAGAACGCTATACATTTTTTATGCATATCTAACGCCGCACGTTCGCGTAATTCCTTGCTCGAATTTATTGGTGCCGGCATTGGCAGACCATTTGCGAAAGGGTTTGCGGGAGAAGTTACAGTCTCTATCGCGGTGCTTGGGTTCAAATAAAAACTACAATTCCAATACGCTCTATTCAATGCATATTCAACCAAAACGCTGTTTTGAGAATGCATAAGGGCTGCGAAACTGCTATCGTTTAATCCTGTTAATGCACTACTTGCAGATCCGGTTGAGCCGTTCGGTAATTGTGCGGTGCGCACGAAACTTTCGACTTGATTGCCGTTTCGATTGCTCGATTTATCGTCTCGCAGTGCTATCACTGCGGACTTATCAGCTTGCGACCCCACTTCGTAGGATTTCGCATATCCACTGATGTTGCTAACTATTTGTCCTCGATTAATCCAAATAGTTAACAGCACTAACAATAGTAGGCATCCTGCCAACAGTTGCATTTTGGTCAATTTATTCAAGAAACTTCGCACTGTAAGTGAATTTTTTGCTCATCAGTAATGTAGGTAAATTACTCAACAATTATTTCCCATCTTTTACCCCCCACCTAACCCTAATGATTGCAACATACGTTTCAACCTTTGCAAAAAGGACTCTTTAGGTTTTAAGTCCTCAAAATTGCCTGCTTGCAGCTTAGCAATGATTTCATTGACATGCTTGCTGATGAGATTCACATCGAAGCCTAGCTGATAGGCATCGCGCAGGATCGCATCCTCTGCACTGCCTCCACATACTGCGGCGGTTGCGCAAAGCTTGTTGGCGGCAATAGAGCCTTCACCACAATCTTGCCCTAAGCGGCAAAGTGTCAAAACGAGCATGGTTTGATCAAGCATCAGCGGCGCAAATTTGCTCTGTATTAAAGACGCATCAGCATAGACGCGATCAAAACTAAGGTTTTGCGATAACACGCGCTCCAAATGGTCATATAAGCCCTCACGAATCATCACTCGCAGGAAACCTTGACCTTCATTTGTTTGGATATCCGCTAAAGTCATGGTTGCGGCGATCAAATTGTAATAAGCAGCACTTCGCCGATTGCTATCTTTTGAAAAACGCTGATCATCTTGTAATGGCGGTGAATTAAGCAATTGGCAGCTTTCTTGCAATTGCGCGACTGCTCGCGCAGGCGCTTGCGCATTCCAAACAATAGATTTCTTATCTGGCGCGGAAGCAACATAAACTTGACGGCGCGTATCCCAATGTGACTCAAAAGATCGCATATTTAGAACGCCGCCTTTACAAAGCCGGGACAAACGGCTGAGTTCGTCTTGTTCGCCTAGGTCGGTTGATTCATTAAGCTGCAGCAGAGTCTTTTGATAGCGGCCATGGCTTGGGATAGCATTGTAATCACGCACTCCACTACTAGATGACAGCGCACTAACCTCATTTTTTTTTGCAGTAGTGCTTAGGCTGTTAGAAGTATAGGTATTAGGGGTAACAACACCATTATTATTGACTTGCTTTCCAGCTTCAGCAGCACCCTCACCCATAAAGCGTTGCACGCGATTCCAGCAATAAATAAGCACCACTGCTAACAACAAGAGCGCGAGAAAGTACTTAATAAAACGGCCAAATGAAAAATTGCGATTTACCACCTGAATGCCTTTAGTCTCTATCATGGTCAACACCGATTAGATTAGATAATATATTAAATTGAATGCCACCAAGCAAAGTTTGCGCGATTGAATATAAGGCGCTAAGCTTTTTTCTCATACCATGTAATTAGCGACCAGCCACTCTATAAATGCCTATATGGCTGGCCTCTTTTAAACACTAATATCGATAGCGCAGAAAAAGTCTGCTTATATCTTGCTGTTTAGGATTTATTATTAAGTTTGTCGCACAAGTCAGCTCCATTCTGACAAATATCCAGACATTTTGAGCCTGCCTCTATAGCTAGATAAACACAAACGGCATTAGCAGCAGAGCCTAAATATGGGATGATATTTGCTATTCCACATAGCGCAACCGCTTGCTTTTCATTTTTCTCACAGGCTCTGGTACAAATTGCTTGTTGCCTTGCGCAATTCACCAGACTAAGCTCCCCCGTTGGAATAATAGGCTCAGGACACGCCGCCGGCACCCACTCTACAGTATTCACCCAAAATTGACCTGTTGCAGTTGCTGGACCAAGTGTACCGCCCGAGCCTACTGAGTAAGATTGATAGTAGCCGCCGGTTTTCCACTCACCGCAATCGCCCGCATACGACATGTTAGTAAAAAATGCGGCTCCACACAAGACTAATGCTGTTGCAATATTTCTGATTATTTTCATACTTTTTCCCTAATTAAGATTTTAAATGGTGTGATGCGCCTGCTACCCAACCAACGGTGGCGGGCCTAAAAACTGAAGGTATGGGTCTTCTACAATCAATACTGGCGTACCCTCGTTCACCAGATCAAATAGTTCAACAACGTCAGTTGACCGCAACCGCACACAGCCAGCACTGGCAGGGGTGCCAAGCAGGCTCTCCTCGGGCGAACCATGAAGATAGATATACCGAGACTTGGTATTTCGGTTGTGCCACTCACTGCCCGTCAACCACAAAATGCGGGTGGTCACGGGGGGCGTGCCGATAACTTTTACTTCCTCAGGTAACGGCTTTCTATCAATAAACACCGTGCCGATTCGAACACCTTCGCCGATTTTTTCTGCGATATAGTGCAAACCGCGCGGGGTCTTCCCGGAGTCCAGCGTTTCGCCCGCACCATAACGCGATGTTGAGACGGCGTAAGTTTTTATTAAATCAGCACCACGCCGCACGTATAGCGCTTGGTCTTGCAGTGATACAACAATATCAACTGGTTGTTGCAATGAACTTAAGCTGGAACAACCCGCTAACAGTGCGAGACAGGCAATGGCAAAAAGGCGGTTTAAATAGCTTGGCATTATTGTTTTACTTTTCTTGATGTTCGTGGGCGTGGCTAACTTGGCAAACATGCGCTTATATCCACTTCAATTCGGTTTACGCATTTAACTTAATTTGCACTGCCGCGAATGTAGATGAGCGCGTGGATATACGCAAAGTTTTCTCCGCTCAAATTGATGTAGGTGAGTTGTACGAATGATCACAAAGGATCAAATGGCATGAAGCCGCTTGATTGTGACGCGAATGCTTCTTGTACTGGCGCTTTTGATCGTCGCCACGAAGGGCGTAGCGTCACTTTGAAGAACCCTTAAAATCGGCCATCTTCAGCGCTTTATCTGTGAAGTGGCGGTGATTTTTAATAAAACCTTCATCGCAAATTTATGAAGGAACTTTACTTGCAGTGGATGTGCGTAGTAGCAACTTCGTCACCAAAAGCTGAGTATGTGCGCTTACTAAAGCTTACGGCGAGTTTTAAACGCCCATCAACGCTAGAAAAAACCGACCAATAAGATCACAAGTGATCATTTTATTGTTGTATTAAATTCAAAATGAGCGCTTATGATCACAAATACAGGATAATTTTTGACTGCCAACCGATTGCAGTTGCTAACCATGTCGCTAAAAAACCACAAATACACTTTACAATGGCCGATATACTGATCAAAAAGGCTATTCAGCTAAAACTATTGCGTTTTTGATATAAAGCATTTTTAAGATGACAACCCATCATGATTTTCAAACGCAGGGCGCTCGCAATCGCGCGTTAAAAGCGTGGCGGCTGCGCCATATCGACCCTCAGTACGCCGAGGCCGAGGCGAAGCGTGCGTTAGATATCGGCTTTAAACTAGGCGATTTATCTACAAATGCATGGGCAACCTTAAGCTTAGCGTTCCACGCGATACATGCGGGAACGAGTGTTCTGGACATTCAGAGCCTTATAAAGCGTGTGCTGGGAGAATTTGCTTACTTACACGATATACGCGGCTTAACCTGTGCGTGGGCCGTGCAAGCACGCCTTGCGGTATTACAGTGCGACCCGCACACCGCTGTGCCTGCGCTCGAAAGTGCGCATAGATTAGTTGACAGCAAAAAGGGGGCTTCATGGTCGGTTGCAACCCCAATTGAAACGGGGTTAGCAAACAGTATTCAAGAACATCATGCTGAATTGCTAGAATTGAACTTATTAGATGCGCAGCGACTACGACGTGATGGCAAACTAAATGAAGCATTCAACGTACTGTCGGGTGTTTTATTACACATAGAGCACGCTAAACCCGAAGACCATGAGTGGCTTAACCGACTATTTGCAGCAGAAATTGCAGCCATGTATGCATGCTTTGACGACCACGCCACGGCTCTCACTGTTTTGAGCAAGCACTACTTAACGGTAAGCCGCCAAAGTTTAGGTGCTTACGCAACCATAATCAGTGCGAGCTTACACATCGGGGATCGTACAACGGCGAGGGCTGCTGCAAAAGCGATGTTCGACAACAGCGAAGCGGTGGGTTACGACGCCTTACAAGCAAATATTTGGACCTTGATTGCAATCTATGCCGGTGCGGGGGAACCTGCGGATAGGGGGCAACACGCAGTAACAAGTGGCACAGCGCCAGATAAGCATAAGCGTGTTGCACCGAACGCTGAGGGTGTAAAGAATTTTGTGTAGATTGATTTTTTTGTTAGGCTCCCATAGATTTAAATCAAGGAGCCCACATGAAACGTAACTTAGCACCAAACGAAGCTGTCACCACAAACAATAACCGGCAGGCCGCCTTAGATTC
>JANMDR010000276.1:0-2912 GCA_031376425.1 Betaproteobacteria bacterium | reverse complement strand
GAATCTAAGGCGGCCTGCCGGTTATTGTTTGTGGTGACAGCTTCGTTTGGTGCTAAGTTACGTTTCATGTGGGCTCCTTGATTTAAATCTATGGGAGCCTAACAAAAAAATCAATCTACACAAAATTCTTTACACCCTCGCTCCATGATCCAATTACATTCCCACGTTACCCCGTTATCGGGGGAAAACGCCTGTTCCCATCGCGCAGTATTGGCAGTAATGTTTGACCACATATAGCGCACCCGAATGGCTTCGCCATTCAGGGTATCGTCGCACTCAAAAATACCGACGCCATTTTTAAATTCGCCTACTACAGGCGCATTTAAGCTCCCCTGCGCATCAAGGCCTCCAGTTACATTATCTAGCCAGTAGATACTCCATTTTTTGGTTTCTGGGCTAAACACACGAAACGACATGCCGACAAAGCCTGGCCGCCATGCGTCTGCGATGAAGTGATCATAATTACCGATGCCGCCGGGGAGTTTACGGTTGTGTCCCTCGGCATTAAACGTCTCCCATTCGGTACAGTTTGTAAGCCGTTGTTTTAGTCGGGTATTTTTAATGTGCCATTGGCCATTGAAAAAATCAAAATCATCGGCGCCGCTTGGGTTATTCATCATTTGCCTTTTCTAAAATGTAGTGGGTATCGCGTAGGCCGTCAATAGTGGCTGCGGAAGCTTCAATAACAAGCGATGTAAAACTTTCTATGCATGCCAATACCGCTTCACGCGGGCCATCGCGCCATGCTGCGCTGGCGTAGAATAGTGCTTGGCTTGCATTGCGCTCTGCTAGGTTTGCGTAACTACGAATTAGACAGTAGCCATTATCGTCGGCCAAACAAGGCTGTGCGGCGATAATATCGGTGCCAATTTGTAGCGCCCGTGCAGCTTGGCTTAAGCTATGGAAAACCGTGCGAGTATTGGGCTTTAGCTGATAAGTACGGATTTCAATAATGCGCGACATAAGGAACTTCATAGTAATGATTGTGAATGTTTATACTACGCAAAGCTATTTGATTTCGACAGCGTAAAAGTTAAGTCTTTAAGCTCTTTGGCTTTAGTTTCTAAACTTGTTTATGGAAAACCCTTTCATGTTTGAGCTTGATGCGCAGGACCATAAAATTTTGTCGCTCCTACAGGGCAATGCGCGTGCGAGCTTCACTGAAATTGGCCGTAAAGTGCATTTGACGTCGCCCGCCGTGGCAGAAAGAATTAAACGGCTTGAGGAGGCGGGCATCATTTTGGGCTATGGAGCGCGCATAAATTTGCGCAAAATTGGTTATAGCTTCGAAGCCTTTGTGCAAATTACCGTAGATTCCCACGCCGCGCTGGATGCGTGGGCCGATGCCCACGCCGAGTTATTGGCCTTGCACGCCACTACCGGCAATCATTGCGCGGTATTGCGACTCGCATTAACCTCGCCAGAACACTTGCAACAACTATTGGCTTCTTTGGGCGAGATCGGCAAAACATCAACAGCGATGGTGTTATCGACTCAATTTGAGGATCGCGCACGGGTGAGTGGTTTAAAATTGATGTGATAATTTCCAGCGTTTGCGGTGTGGGGGAGGTGTGAGGAAGGTGTGATTAGCAGAGCAGTAGGGCTAGGAACGCTTGTATAATAGGCGTCTTGCTTTTATCTTTACATCCGCTTCGCTTATACGAAATCTCCTATGCATAATAGTTCCGCGCCGCAAACACTTTACGATAAATTATGGAATGCGCATGTGGTGCATTCTGAAAGCGACGGTACGGCGCTCATTTATATTGATCGCCATTTGGTTCATGAAGTTACTAGCCCTCAGGCATTTGAAGGCCTAGAATTGGCGGGACGCAAGGTGTGGCGCTTGAACTCGATTATGGCGACAGCAGATCATAATGTGCCGACCACTTCACGCAAAGAAGGTATTGCTGACCCTATTTCGCGATTGCAGGTGGAAACCTTAGATAAAAATATTGAGAAATTTGGGGTGCAGGATTACTTTGGCATGGATGATTCCCGTCAGGGCATTGTGCACGTGATCGGGCCTGAGCAAGGCGCTACCTTGCCGGGTATGACTGTTGTCTGCGGTGATTCGCACACCAGCACGCATGGCGCGTTTGCGGCATTGGCCATGGGTATTGGCACCAGTGAAGTTGAGCATGTGATGGCAACCCAGTGCTTGGTATCGAAGAAGGCAAAAACCCTGCTTATTCAGGTAGATGGCGAAGCTGGTCTGGGTGTGACCGCAAAGGATATTGTGTTGGCCGTGATTGGTAAAATTGGCACGGCAGGCGGAACGGGGTATTGCATCGAATTTGCGGGTTCGGCTATTCGCGCGCTTTCTATGGAAGGCCGCATGACGGTTTGTAATATGGCCATAGAAGCAGGTGCCCGTGCTGGTTTAATCGCTGCGGATGAAAAGACCTTTGCATATTTGCAGGGTCGCCCCTATGCACCGCAAGGCGCGGATTTTGAACGTGCATGCCAGTACTGGCGTACTTTGCATTCTGATGCAACAGCAAAATTTGATACCGTGGTAACTCTGAATGCCGCGCATATTGCGCCGCAAGTTACTTGGGGCACTAGTCCCGAGATGGTCGTCAGTATTGGCGATACCGTGCCTGACCCAGCAAAGGAAGTTGATCCGGTAAAGCGGGAATCAATGGAACGTGCTTTGCAATATATGGGTTTAACACCAAACACACCGATGGAAAAAATTGCGATTGATAAGGTGTTTATCGGTAGCTGTACCAATTCCCGTATTGAAGATTTGCGGGCAGCGGCCAGTGTTGCACGCGGCCGTCATATTGCTGCTAATGTGAAATTAGCGCTAGTAGTAGCTGGCTCTGGTTTGGTGAAACGCCAAGCGGAAGCGGAAGGTTTAGATAAAATATTTTTAGCTGCGGGTTTTGAATGGCGCGAGCCGGGAT
>JANMDR010000258.1:0-7779 GCA_031376425.1 Betaproteobacteria bacterium | reverse complement strand
ATAGAAATTTTTTTAGCACCAAATCCCGCTTCAAGCACGCTTTCTGAAGTACGGCGCTTGGCCGGAAAGCCCCTAATTCCAGTGCTTTTGAGCCAAATTGAGTTTGATGCAAAGCTGGCTCAAGCGTATGCATTTGGTAGCGATAGCCCTGATGCAGCGGATGGCTTTGCAGAACTTAATACCTTGCAAATTGATGAGAATACCGACGTTGCGGCGCTCTCTGAAGCCTTACCTGAAATTACCGATTTGCTGGAAACTGAAAATGATGCGCCCATCATCAAACTCATCAACGCCCTGCTCACCCGCGCTGTGCGTGAAGGGGCTTCAGATATTCATTTAGAAATTTTTGAACGGCGCTCGCTAGTACGTTTTCGGGTGGATGGCGGCTTACGTGATGTGGTGGAACCGCGCCGCAGTTTGCATGCTGCGCTAGTATCACGCGTGAAGGTAATGGCGCAGCTTGATATCGCTGAAAAGCGGTTACCCCAAGATGGCCGCATCACTTTGCGCATCGCCGGACGCCCCGTTGACGTGCGCGTTTCTACTCTACCGACAGGCCATGGCGAACGTGTGGTAATGCGCTTATTAGATAAACAAGCGGGACGGTTATCGCTGGATAACTTAGGCATGGGCGCGGCCACCTTAGCCAAACTTGATGCCTTGATAACGCAGCCCCACGGTATTTTGTTGGTTACCGGGCCAACAGGGTCTGGCAAAACAACCACTTTGTACGCCGCCCTGTCGCGTCTTGATGGTTCCACCCGTAACATGATGACGGTAGAAGACCCAATCGAATTTGATCTTGACGGCATCGGCCAAACTCAAGTGAATGCCAAGATTGATATGACTTTCGCAAGAGCCTTACGCGCTATTTTGCGACAGGACCCTGACGTTATAATGATCGGCGAGATTCGTGATTTAGAAACCGCGCAAATTGCGGTGCAAGCCTCATTAACAGGGCATTTGGTGCTGGCCACATTGCACACTAACTCCGCTGCCGGTGCCGTTACCCGTTTACTCGATATGGGCATTGAACCGTATTTATTGTCTTCCACTTTAATCGGCGTAGTAGCACAGCGCCTTGTTCGCAAATTAGTACCAGGACAATCGCAAAAACGTAACGCCACGTCCGATGAACTAGAAGTCATCGCTCGCGCGAACGTGACAGGCTCGCAGCAAATTGTCGCGCTTGCAGAGCCGATTCCTGCTAGCCCCACCCCGTTCCGAGGCCGCACCGGCATTTATGAATTACTCGTGGTTGATGACGCCGAACGCAAGCTCATTCACGATGGCGCATCCCAAGCAGAAATTCATGAATGTGCAGTAGCAAAAGGCATGCAGAGCTTGCGCGAAGACGGGCTGCGTTATGTGGCAAACGGCGTGACCTCATTAGAAGAATTATTGCGCGTTACCCGCGATTAAATAAATAACTACGATTCGATTCATTTAAGCTGAAATTATGCCCGGATATCGCTACACCGCTGTTACCCTAGAAGGCCAAGAGCGCAGTGGCGTGCTGCAAAGCGATAGCGCCCGCTTAGCGCGTGTGGCGCTGCGGGAGCTTGGGCTTTTTCCGGTTGAAGTTAATGCGATTGAAACAGATTCAAGCATTAACACCAGTAAAACCAGCGGCAATAGATTGCGTCTACAAAACGATGCACTGGTGAATATCACAAGGCAGTTAGCCACCTTGCTTACGGCTGAACTCACGGTGGAACGCACCTTAAACGCACTCGTTGAGCAAGCGGAAAATGAATCGGAACGCCAGTTGCTAGCTGGTTTGCGGGCAGGTGTACTGGAAGGTAAATCACTGGGCGAGGCGCTAGGTAGTTACCCCGCCACCTTTGATGAATTGTATCGCACCCTTGTCATGGCGGGCGAATCTTCAGGCCGCCTGCCGGAAGTGCTGCAGCGCGTGGCCGATCATTTAGAAGCCCAGCAGGCGCTACAACAAAAGCTGCGTTTAGCGATGATTTACCCAGTTGTGGTGATGGTGGCGGCCATTATTATTTTAGTGGGCTTAATGACCTATGTGGTGCCCCAAGTAGTGGGGGTGTTTGAAAATACCAAACAGACTTTGCCGTGGCTTACCCGGGCGTTGTTGGCGGCATCTAATTTTTTGAAAAGCACAATAGTAATTTGGGTGGTGTTAGCGGCTGCATCATTCTTCACCGGTAAACAACTGCTGAATCGCCCTGCCCTTAAACTGCGCTGGCACAGCTGGCTACTTAATGTGCCATTGATTGGTAAATTCATTCGCGCCAGAGAATCTGCTCGACTAGCCTCTACATTAGCCATACTTGTTGGCAGCGGTGTACCTATGCTTAATGCCTTAAATGCTGGTATTGGCGTGGTAGCGAATGTACCGATGCGTACCGCAGTGGCTCGCGCGGAAGCGATGGTGCGTGAGGGCAGCGCCCTTTCGCGGGCCTTGGGGGCTAGTAAATTATTTCCACCAGTATTGGTGCATTTGATTGAATCTGGCGAATCTAGCGGGCGTTTGGCGCAAACCTTGGATACGGCAGCCCGTCAGCAACAAAATAATGTTGAGCTAAGAGTGGGTGCGTTGGCCGCTCTAATTGGACCAGTGATGATTATCAGCATGGGGGTGATGGTGCTGCTAATCGTGCTGGCTATTTTGTTGCCGATTTTTGAGCTTAATCAATTGGTGCGGCGTTAATGAACACACTAATAAAAAATATTTCAGCAAAGCTCATCGCCGCCTGCTTTATCTTTGCGGCCTGCGTAGCTGCGGCGAACGCACCGTCGCAAGCACTACGCGCCGGAGCGGTAGATAGCCTGATTTTGAAGTTCAAACCAGATATTGCCACCAATAAATCGGTCAATAAACGTGAGGGTATAGATGCCCGTATTTCAGCCATCGCAAATCTATCAATGGCGGCAAATTTTGGTGGAGTTTCCTTCAAGCGGCTGATGCAAAAAGACTTTGCGCTCGTCACCCTGCCTGCCCGCATGTCGCACGAACAGGCGCAGTTGTATGCCAATAATTTGCTCGCTGAAAATGGTCAGATTTTAGAATATGCGTCCCCTAATGGCCATATAAAAATCGCCAGCACTGCCACTATTAGATCATCTTTAGCACCAAACTTAGTGCCAAACCTAACACCAAATGATCCTGACCTTGCCCGCCAATGGTATCTGCTTAATGGTGTGGGCGGTATAAACGCAACAGAGGCTTGGAACACGACTACAGGATCACAACGAACGATTGTTGCGGTGCTGGATACTGGCGTGTTACCGCATAACCAATTGGCTGGGCGCCTGCTGCCAGGATATGATTTTGTCAGCGCCGATAGTGACGGCGGCTTTCGCCGCGCCAATGATGGTGATGGCCGCGATGCTGATCAAACTGACCCCGGCGATTTTGCTACGGCAGATGAAGCTAAATTTGTTGATTTTATTAAAGATGAATGTACCGCAAGCAATAGCTCGTGGCACGGTACTTCAGTATCGGGCATCATCGCGGCAAATGCCAATGATGGTGTTGGCGTAGCGGGTATCGATTGGCAAGCCAAAATATTGCCGGTGCGGGTATTGGGAAAATGCGGCGGTACTGACGCTGATTTAGTTGATGCACTAGCGTGGTCAGCCGGCCTAGATGTACCCAACACGCCCCGCAATCCCAACGCTGCGCACATTATTAATTTGAGTTTGGGCGATAAGGGTGCATGCCCTATTGCCTACCGTGATGTATTCGAGCGTATTTTGAGTGCAGGTGTCCGCGCTATCGTGGTGGCAGCAGGCAACGAGCGCGAAGATGTGGCGAAGCACTTTCCCGCCAATTGCCCAGGGGTGATTAGCGTGGCATCAAGCAACACGCGCGGCAATATATCGGGCTACAGCAATTTTGGGGCAGTCTCATTAGCAGCGCCTGGGGGGGATTCGGCTGAAGGGGTGCTGTTTTATAGCATCGCCAATAGTGGTGCAACACGTGCCGGTGCCGATAGCTATTCCAGCCGTCAAGGCACTAGTTTTTCCGCACCCGTGGTAGCTGGTGTGGTATCGCTCATGCTAGCAGCAAACCCCGCATTAACGGCTACTGAAATTCGTGCAATTTTACAAGCTACTGCCAAACCATTTCCAGCCAACGCTACATGCAATACCAGTAATTGCGGGGCTGGTATTGCGAATGCCGCCGGTGCTGTAGCGCTTGCCGCCAGCATTGCCAAAGATGCCACTCTATCGGTAACGCAGCGCAATACCGCCAACGCGCCAGCGGCAGATTTAAACGATATGTGGTTCAATCCAGCCGAATCTGGATGGGGCATGAGCGTGATACAACATGCATCTAAAAACCTATTTGCGGTGTGGTATACCTATGAGCAACTATCTCTAACTGATGTTTCAACGCGACCGCTGTGGCTGGTTATGCCCGGCGGCACATGGCGCAGCCAGGCTGTTTTTAGCACCAATATTTACCGCACCACCGGCAGTTACTTCAGCAAGCCGTTTGATCCTGCCGAATTGAAAGTAAATTTATATGGCGAAGCCACCTTGGTGTTTCAAGACGCTAATAAGCTAACCTTGCATTATCAGCTAAGCAATGGCGTGAGCGGCACAAAAAACCTGAGCCGCCAGCCATTTTAACTATTCAATTTATATACTCTTAATATGAAAAAATCCGCAGGCTTTACCCTTCTTGAAATTATGGTTGTGGTCGTTATTATTGGCATTCTAGCTGCCGCCATCGTACCCAATATCATCGGTGCCGCTGATGATGCGAGGGTGATCGCCGCTAAAGCAGACATTGCCAATATTGGTCAAGCACTTAAACTCTATCGCCTTGACAACAGCATGTACCCTTCAACAGAACAAGGCTTGGGTGCGCTATCAGTTAAACCCACTACCGCACCGCAGCCTAATAATTACAAAAATGGCGGCTATTTAGAAAAAATGCCAAAAGACCCGTGGGGTCGCCCCTATCTATATTTGCAACCTGGTGTGAAGGGCGAAATTGATATCTATTCCCTAGGCGCAGACGGTCAGCCCGGCGGCACTGGCTATAATGCGGACATTGGAAATTGGGCACCTTAAAACCATCTGTGCGCCGTTTAGGTAGACGGCACTTGAGTTCGCACTTGGGTCCGCAGTATGGATTCACGCTGCTAGAAATTTTGCTGGTAGTGCTCATCGTTGGCATGGGTTTAGCCATTGCCGTTCCCCGTTTAATGCCAGATAAAAAAGCGGAAGCAAATCGCGCAGCGCAAACTATTTTTGCAGCGCTTGAACGTGCGCGTGACGAAGCCGTATTTTCAGGTACCACTGTTGCCGTGCAATTTAGCACCAACACCTTGCGCTACCAAGAACGCGATACAAGCAACACCAATACATGGATAGCCAGCAGTCGCGCGGGACTCAGCGATTTGCCCTTGCCTGATAACCTAACTGAGATTGAAATTAGCAACATTGAAGCACCCAATGATGGCACTGCGCCATCGAGCACATCAAACCCACTGCCGCAATTACCACGGTTGATTTTCCAACCGGCGGGTTACGGCGCACCGGCAACCGTCACCTTGAAATTTACGGCGGATTTACACCACATTGTTATTAGTCCGATTGGCGCAATTGCGCTCAATCCTCAACTAAATGCACCAACAAAAGTGGTGGAAAATGCGCGCTAGAATCCACGGCTTCACGCTGATTGAAATTTTAATTGCGCTCACCATTTTAGCCATTGCACTTGCCGCTGCCATGCGCGGCTTGGCATTAAGCACCGATTCGGCAATTGAAACTAAAACCCGCACACTCGCCACATGGGTCGCGCAAAATCGCGTAGCTTTAGCGCAAGCGATGGTGTTAACGCAAGGCACCCTACCGCCAATTTCCACCACGCAAAACACGGTTGAAATGGCTGGCCTGCAATTTAAAGTAGATGAGGCCGTAACAGAATCCCCCAATAAAGCCTTCCGCAAATTCACCGTAAAGGTGTCGGCCAAACAAGCTAATATTGATGACCCAAACGCCCGCAGTTTGGTCAGCCTTGAAGCGTATTTAGCGCAAACCGGGCAATGATGAAGATGCGCATGAATAGGCTGAAAACGCCCTACTATAAGGGTTTTACCTCTATGGGGCTTACCTTTAAGGGTTTTACCCTTATTGAAGTATTGATCGCCCTAGCCATTTTTGCTTTGATGGCTGTAATTTCTTACCGTGCGCTGACGGAAGTTTTGCTATCCCGCGACCAGTTGTTAAGCGACAGTGCCGCACTGCGCGACAAAGCCCTATTTTTTGCCAGATTTGAAAACGATATATTGGCACTCATCGACCGCCCCGTCGCAAAGTCAGCCACCACGAGCGACCCCGCCTTCGTCTACACAGGCAACGCTGGCAATGTGCTAAACGAGGCTGATGTCAGCCTGCGCTTTACCCGCAGCGGTTATGCGGGCACGGATGGTATAGCCGCCGCCCCGCAACGGGTAGGCTACCGCGTCCGTGGTGATGCACTAGAGTGGGTAGGTTACCAGCACCTAGAAACTGCAGCATTCGGCCCCGCCAGCCTTCCAGATGTCTATCCAATACTTAATGGTGTAACCAGCTTCAAACTCCGCCTAATCGACCGCGCTGGGCTATGGCGCGACCGCTGGCCCGTAGCAAGCACCGGCACCACCGTAGTAGCCAGCTTTCCGGTAGCTATTGAGGCGACACTTACGATGAAAAATGGTGAGGCTATCACGCGGCTATTTACCTTGCGCGATACCCTGAGTAGCCGTGTGGGGGGGGATTTGGGGGCTTATCAGAAGTAAGGCTGGCAATACTGCCCCCATTTTTTGAGGTTAATTACAAAAACAGCCTCGCGTGCATTTTTTGAATTCAGTTGTAACTATCTCTTTTAATAGATCAGGTAATTCACCGTTGCAATGCGCCGAATTACGGCATATGACGAAGCAGACAAAATCTCCCAATGAAAAATCCCAAATGCTTTAACATGGACGGTACTGCTTGCTCAGAAATCAGCATGGCACTATCCGCTAGAGATATTCATAAAGTTGAAATGCTCATCCGCTCAGGCGTAGATATCTGCTACACCAGAAGCGGCGGTCACGATGCACTTTTAGACGCGGTGCTTCGTCCCAACATCGTTCAAGACACACAGTTGCTGCCACTTTTGAACTTACTCTTGCAGCACAATGTAGCGCTTAACACCATCACCCCTTATCAAGAATCCGCATTGAGAGTGCTTTCACGTTTGGGTCGCTTCGATGCCGTTGCCCTATTACTTGCTGCTGGCGCTGATGAAAATCAACTTGAGTGGACTGCCCTAGCCCATGCAACGGCGATAGGGAATATTGACGAGATGCGGCGATGCTTGGCTAGTGGCTGCGACCTTGAAGACCGCGATTGGTGGAGTCGTACGCCGTATTTAATCGCTATCCAAACTGGCGACATAGAGAAGGCGAAGCTGCTGCTGTCTGCAGGCGCTAATCCGAATGCAACAGGTCGCTGCGGGCAACAGCCGCTCACCTACGCGATTAGCAACTTTCACACACCCATGCTGCGTTGGTTAGTGGCCAGTGGCTCTGATATTGCACTCACTTGTGATTTTGACACCACCTACCTAATGCACGCGGTGCAGGCAGATAATGCCGAGGCAGTTGTAACGCTGCTCCAAGCTGGGGCGCAGTTAAACACTCGTTCGCAAAATTCGGCCACCGATAGCGGCATACCTGACGTAGCCGCCTTAGTGCGCGATGTTGTTGGTGAAACCGCGCTAGCAGATGACATAAGCGAAATGTTTTCTCAGTTGAACGAAATGGC
>JANMDR010000245.1:0-11485 GCA_031376425.1 Betaproteobacteria bacterium | reverse complement strand
ATAGAACTCAGTAGCATGCTGGGCAGGGTAACGGCATTGGCGGTGGCCTGCGAGCCTTGCAACACCACACCATGCGCAACTTCGGCCGCACTGGCAGTTAGAACCACGGCGCTTAAGCCAAATAGCTTTGCCATCAAAATACCGATGCCAGCGGCAACCATAGTGGTGAGCATTAACATGCCGATAGTAAGCACGCTAATTTTACCCAGCGCTGCGGTATCTTTGAGTTTAACGATTGCACCAATAATGGACACCATGATGAGCGGCATGACAATCATCTGCAGCAGCTTTACATAACCGCTGCCGACAATATCAAGGTAGGCATTGGTGCTAGTGATCACGGGAGAACCAACCCCATAAACCAGGTGCATAACCGTGCCCAATAACACGCCTAAACCTAAAGCCGCAAACACGCGAATGCTAAATGATGTGTGCCGACGCTGAAGGCGAAATAAGCCAAAGCACACCGCGAGTGCTATGGCTAAATTAATGAGCATGCTAATGAGCATTTAGACGCCTCGCTAGTGTGTGTCGTCCGAATTAAAGTTATGCTGAAATGTTGTGCGCCTTAACCCATGCCACATAGCTGTTCATCCAGCTTTGCATGAAGGCGCGATTGTCTTGGCCGATATTACCGGCAGCGTCTAACAGGTCTGCTTTGGTTTGAATGTAAGCCTCGGGTTGCCCCATTGTGGGGACATCGAGGTAGCCCAAAATACTGCGCAAATGTTGCTGTGCCAAGGCGGTGCCGAGCGGGCTCATTGACGTGCCCATTACAGCTGCTGGTTTGTTTGCCCAAGCGCTCTGCCCGTAGGGGCGTGAGGCGTGATCGATGGCATTTTTTAGCACACCGGGAATGGATCGGTTGTACTCTGGCGTGACGAATAACAAGCCCTGGCTGGCGTTCAAATCCTGCTTCAGTTGCACGACAGTGGCGGCGGGCGTGGCATCATCATCTTGGTTATAAAGCGGTAAATTGGCAATAGACAATTGCTTAAAAATAAATTCGGCGGGTGCTAATTTAATAATGGCGTCAGCCAGCTTTTGATTGAATGACTCATGGCGTAAGCTGCCCACGATGACGGCGATCTGGATTTGATTCATGTATTTTTCCTTAAATTTTTGTGGGAGCAGAATTAGTTTTTCTCTGGCACTGCAGAGCTACAGTTCGTAACGCTCAATAAGCGATGGTGATGTGGTCAATGACGCTATGTACGCCCGAAGTGCGCCATGCCGCATTGCTGGCTGCTTCGCGGTCAGCCCAAGTAGGCACTTTGCCTTCGAGTGTGACTTCAGAGCCGTTAACAGACACAGAAATGTTTTGTAAATTATGCGTAGCACCTCTTTGGAGTGCCGCTTCAATATCTGTTCTGATGCCGGTTGCAACAGTGCCGGGCTTGAGTACGATCTCGTCGTTCACGCCTTTAACACCCGCTAAATAACGCACGGCAGCCGTGGCCGTAGCGCGTTGAAATGCCCATTGCACTTCACCCGACAACGTGACCCAGCCATGTTCAACCATGATTTTGATACTGTCTTTGGGCACGTATGTTGTCCATAGCAAAACGTTTTCTACCGTGTGCGCAATATCGGCATCGGTGCGCACACTCAGGCCCGTTAATTTCACGTCTATTTCCACGACCAGCGCTTTAACCCCAGCCACCCGCAGTGCAGCACGTTCGGCATTCCATTTGGCGGGTGAACTATCAACGTGACCGACCAAAGTAACGACGCCGTCTTTGACTTCAACGCCAATTTGTTCAGCATGTACGGCGGGCTCCGATTTGAGTTCAGCCATCACATCTTGTTGAAGTTGCGAGTCTGTTTTCATTTTGGTCTTTCGGTTGGATTGTGGAACAGTGACTTTGCACTGAAACTGTTTAAGTTTCTGTACGCTGCAGAACATAAGCTGCCTGAATTCGGTTTTGATTTGTCGTGTCGAAAATCAAGTCGACTAGGGGTTATAGACAGGGCCTGGCGTTTTACGCATGATTAACCCAGATAACTGAGTGCCCGGTACCACAGTGTTGAATACTGTCCCATATTTTTTAACATTGTCATGCAGCAGCGCCAGCCTTTGATCCGATTCATCGGTATCAACTTCAATTTCGTAGCTGATAGATTCCATGCGCGGTGGCACATCCTGACGCACGCCGTGTACGCGCACTTCCACCCCGCGCAACGCAAAATTTAGTATTGGCACTACCCGCTCAATGCCTTTGATCATGCAGGCCGACAACGCTGCCAGCAGCAATTCTGCTGGGTTGAAAGCATCAAGGTTACCCGCCATATCGGTATCCAGCGCAATGCTGGCTCGCTTGCAAGTGGCCTTGCTAGTATGCGCACTCAAGCGCTGCGCTACAACGTCAAAATGCAGCTTAGGCTTAGGTTCGTGGTTGTTGTCATTGCCCATTTTTATCTCCGTTATTAATTAAAAATCAAGGGACTACAACGCGGTAATTGCGTACTAAAAAGCCCCTTCCGCGAAGACCTAAGAAGCCGACCAAGCCCCCACCAAGTTGCAGCCCCAAATCACCGCCGCGATGCTGACCATTCCTGCTGACACGATTGAAAAATATCAAACAACAGCACCAAACATCTTACCCACACCGGCCGTGGCCGCCATGGCCAACAACCCCCAAAATGTAATGCGCCAAACACTCGGCAATACCGCCGATCCGCCGGTTTTAGCAGCGACTACACCCAGCGCCGCGAGGCTGAGCAATGACGCACTGGCAACCCAAGCAATGACGCTAGGCATTGGCGCAAACGCCACAACAATAAGTGGCAGTGCCGCGCCGACTGCAAAGCTAGCGGCCGACGCTAACGCCGCTTGCAAGGGTTTGGCACTGAATGCGCTGGAGATACCCAATTCATCCCGCGCATGGGTAGCCAATGCATCGTGTGCCGACAACTGTACTGCGACCCGACTAGCCAGTTCCGGGGTCAGCCCGCGTGCCGTATAGATAGCGGTAAGCTCGCGCAATTCAGCATCAGGATTACTGAGGAGCTCGGCCTTCTCGCGTTTAAGGTCTGCGTTTTCAGTGTCGGCCTGCGAATGAACGGACACGTATTCACCAGCAGCCATCGACATCGCGCCCGCAACAAGGCCAGCAACGCCCGTCATCACAAGTACGGATTGACTAGTGTTGGCAGCAGCAACGCCCACGAGCAGACTGGCAGTGGAAACAATACCGTCATTCGCACCCAGCACCGCAGCGCGCAACCAACCAATACGTTGCGTACGATGGGCTTCTAGGCTTAGGTTGGTTGCAATCATCGCACCACGTTACCAGCTACTAAAGAAGTGGTGTTGATGCAGATCAAGTTGCATGGTGATCGCATATTGATCGTCAGCGGTATGAAGTTGGTGCCGGGGCAATCATAGCAGCCACGTCTGTTGGCCAATATCTATCAAGTACCAATTGCGTCATGCCCTACCCCGCGTTAACAGGTTTGTAATCGCTTGCATCACCTCGTCGTCATGCCCCACCCAGACGTGCCCGCCATGCTCAAATCCAATAAATTTTGCACCTTTGATTTGGCTGGCCGTGTACTGGGCGCTGGCATAGGTGCCGTAGCGATCGTCACGCACACTAACGATGAGCGTGGGCGCAAGCACCTGATTGAGATCAGATGGACCAAGACTTTTACCGAGCACCGAATCACTGCGCAAGCCTTCGGCACGCGCTGAAACTGGTAGTATTTGATCGAGGATATTGTTGATGCGCACCCGTTCTGCAGGGCTGGCGGCGCTAACCTGCTCTGGCGGAGTGGCGAGCACATATTTAGTTACCTGATCGCGCGCCACATGCAGCCCTGACCAGAACAAAAAATCTGAGCCAATCAGCCGCATCAGCAAGGCTTCTGCCCGCGGTGCCAACGGTGTGGCTGAATCTGCCGCTGTACTGGGTTTGTACGCCAACGGCACCAGCAGCACCAAGGCGCTCACACGGGTTGGATGCCGAATGGCCATTTGTAGCGCCGAGGGGCCACCAGCAGAGCCACCCAACACCGCCGCCTGCGCAATGCCTAAGGCATCCAACAAACACACATGCGCATCGGCCTGCGCAGCCGCAGAGGCATCAGCGGGCATGGGCGTGCGCAGATAACCAAAGCGCGACATCGCAATTACGCGAATGCCGTGCGTGGTTAGCTTACCTGCGAATGCCATACCTTGGTCATGGCCGCCACCGCTACCGTGAACCATGAGCAATGGTGTGCCTGTGCCCGCTTCTTGATATTCAATTGGGCCGCAACGGGTAGCAATGAGCACACTTCCCTGCCCGGCTCTGGCGCTGGCGGCTTTGATGTCAGAGTCAAAGCGCCATGCTATCCAACCAGCAGCAACGATAAACACCGTTAAGATTAATAGTGCCCAGTGTACAATCCAACGCGCTTGAGGCTTCATGATATTAAACCGTCTTCTTTCTGATTGCGGTCACGCTGCATTAACAAGAAAATCGCCGCTGCCACCACCAGCGCAATGACGAAAAAATAAGGTTGCTGGTCACTATCTGCTGGCAATATTGGAATCACAAATGGCCATGCGTTTGATGCGGTGTGCAGCATGAGTACGGGGACCAGACTACCTTCACTACGGTTATAGAGCCATGTATAAAAAACCGATGTACTAATGATTAATAAAAAAATGCCGACATCGCGCCATTATTTTGCGTTGAACCAACAACAAAGAACAACGGCAAGTGCCAAACACCCCAGATGGCACCTAAAGCAATGCTGGCCTTACGCCAGCCGATATTCTCTTGCATAGCAGGCAGCGCCAAGCCGCGCCAGCCAAGCTCCTCACCCAACGGCCCACCGACTAAAAACACTAAAAAGAAATTTATGGTGAGCATGCCGATATGCCCTACCGCTGGCGACTCTGGCATACTGCCGCCTAGCATCAGATGAGTAACAGTGGCCAAACTCAGAATGGCAAGGGGCGCTAAAAACGCTAACCCGATCCAATGCAACCGGCCTCGCCAGCGCAAGCACTGCAGCAGCCACAAGCGCAGGCCTGCCCATCCACTGGTCATATACACCACCACTACTGCCGCGAAGCTAGGGCCAAAACCACCTAGGAAAAAAAGTATATTTGCCGCAGAGCTTGATTCAGCTTTCACAGCAGGCGTTAGTAGCCAGCATGTCCACGACCATGCAAATGTCAGCGCAAAAAATTGCATGAGCTGTTTTGAAGAATACTTCATCAAGTTTTGCCCAATGATACTTCGACAACTTTGGGTTGCACCAGCATTATCAAACCTACGACAGCCGCAACGATCAAACCTAAATCAGCACGAACAGCAAACACAAACGCCGCTTGGCTACCTACAAAACACCACAGAATTGGGATGACAAATACGCTACGGGGGTAGGGCTTAACTAAAAATGCGAGTATTCCGATGCTGAATAAAGTGGTGGGACAAGGCAACCCAAAAGTAGGAAAAGCAGGGTAGTGGTGCCCTTCAAGGTAAGTCCAAGCCGGGTAAATCGCCAGCGCAAAAAATATCAAACTAGATCCAGCCCACTGGCGCCATCCAGTCGTGTGTTTGAAAATCAACTTCTTGCAAGTCACCCCTTGCCAAAAGAAAGTGAGCGCGCCAGCGAAGAATAGGGCAGCAAAGCCATAGGCAAGTGGATTGATGACTGTGAAAAACGCTAGGTGGTAGCCCAGCGCCTGCCATATCCATAAGCCAGTCAGGATCACCGAGATACCAACACTGGAATAGCGACGTTGCCTAATGAGCAACACAACAGCTAGCACTCCCAGTGCCAGCAGCGGCAACTGCATTGGCCACACTGCAATATTGTAGGCTGAGAATACGCCGTAGAACGCTTCGACTGTGAAGGGAATCGTCACGCTGTGCTTTTTCCAAGGCGCTTGACCTTACGGTTCGATTTGCGCAATTTGGTGGTGGTTCTAGGTTTCATATTACCCCTTAGATCGGCTACATACCGGTGACCTAAAATCGCTATTTTGGCTCGTCGCGCTTAGATATCATTAGACATCATCGTACTTCATACGCTAATGGTGGTTTAGGGTTCTCGGTTTCAATGGATTGCAACCTTAGGGCGTATGCAGCCAACGCTGCTTCACGCTCGGCAATGCCCATCTGGGCTGGCGAAAAGACAATCTGTGCGGGCAATACATCGAAGCCAAGAAACTGAAGAATGCCGCGTTCGATGGGCCGAAGAATCGCGTCGATATCGCCATTAAAACAACCTGCGATATACACCGATTGTGGACCGCCGGTACTCAAAGTGAGCATAGCGCGCTTACCCTTAAATACACCTTTCTCATACATTCGACCAGACCCATAGGTGCGGCCAGAAGCAAACACGCGATCAACCCATCCCTTTAATATGGCAAGCATGGAAAACCACCATAGCGGAAAGTGCAAAATCATGAGGTCAGCAGTTTCAATTTTGCGCATTTCTGCCTCTATATCAGCGGCAAAACCATTTGTTGTGCTCGCGTGATTCTCTTCTGCTTGTAGGCTTAGATAGTTTGGATTGAAGGCCTCTATGAAATTGTACCTATCAGAAATGGGGTTGAACTTCATTGCATAAAGATCACTGGTCATCACTTCATGCTTTGCGAACGTGAGCGTTGCGATGGCTTGCTGGAATAGCGCTGCGTTGAAGCTTTTAGGCTCAGGATGGGCAAGGACAAGTAAGTTTTTCATCGGTACGACTTTCATAATGATGCTGATTAGCTTGAAGTGATCAATGGCTAAAACAGCAATAGTGGACTGATGGATTAGAAGTGATTAAGGGCAATAGTCACTCCGCCTTTATCCCAAGGCGCTTGAGCTTACTGAGCCATTTAGCGGCATCCGCCGGTTTCATATTGCCTGCCAATCCAATCAAAGTTTCATGTACGGGGGCAATGCCCACAATACCGAGCAAGCTGCGCTCCAGCGACTTCACGCTGTGAGCGCGAAAGTACCAGCGATATACCACTGCAGGCATTGCCATCGTTACCACTACACGGGCAGATCGGCCTGATAACAACTTTTTTCCAAAGCGCGTAGCGTACGTGCCGGTAAAACTCGGGCGAAATGTTTGCTCAAAAAAACCTTTGAGTAAGGCTGGCATATCGCCCGCCCACAGGGGGAAGAAAATGACCAGATGTTCAGCCCATAAGATGTCGTCTTGCGCGGGCTTGAGGGCAGCGGGTACGGCGCCTGTTTCAAAATCTTTTTGGCTACGTAGCAATGGAAAATCAAGCGTGGCAACGGTGATGGTGCGTACCGTGTGGCCTGCCTTTTCTGCCGCTGCGGCATAGCTGGATGCTAGGGCATGACAAAGATGTGGCTCGGTAGCATCAGGGTGCCCTTGAATCAGTAATATGCGTTTGCCATCCATTGTGAATCCTTGGTTGTGGTTTAAGTTAGCGCCATGCATGCGCCGTAAGTTCAAGGCGGATACGTTTGCAACAGCGCGTTGTGGCACAAACAATTTCGGCCACATGGTTTCGCGCTATCGCCGACCCGCTTCTCGTATATATGATCGTCGCAACCCCTGCCTGCGTCGGTGCGATAGCAGACGTAAGCAGAAACTAAATTCAGCGTGTTCTGGCGAACAGAAAACTCCCCTTGTGAGGCGTAAGGTCGTGACTCACGAAACGAGGAATCACAATGCACCGAACTTGCCGTATGGCTACTATGATTTTAGGCGCTGCATTTCTGAACGCACTCAGTTGCGTAGATGCAAAAGCAGCATTTGTACCCACATCGGCATTTACACAAATCGCCACGGCTGGTAAAACCCACGGCTTCACCGCAGGCTTCACATGGGATTGGGGACGACAGTGGACGCTCGGTGGCGGGCGGGTCAGTGGATATTCGGAAGCCTCCGTGTCAGAGTGGTCCTATGTGGCAGCAGACGCACGCCGGACAGCGTGGCTTGCGCAGGTCGGCCTGACGCCGGTGTTCCGCTACCGACCTGCTGGCGGCACTTCTCCTTGGTTTTTTGAAGCGGGAGTGGGACTGTCTATAACGACTTCACTTTATGAAACCGACCGCAAGCGGTTCTCGACAGCCTTCAATTTCGGCGACCATCTTGCTGTAGGCTGCAATATTGGCCAGCATCGCGAGCATGAACTATCAATGCGCCTGCAGCACTTTTCCAACGGTGGCATAAAGCATCCCAATCCGGGCGAAGATTTTATCCAGTTGCGCTATGCCTATCGCTTTAAGTAGGATTGATCAGCTCAAGCCTATTTAGGCCGCCACGGCAAAAACGCTGAAGTGCGCTGCATATAGTCAACGTACGCATGGCCGCGTGACTGCAAGTATTGCTCTTGCAGATTGATGCCCGATACTTTCAACAGTAAAAACGTGATCAAAATGGGCGAGAGCACCGCCCACCAAGCGTCGGCTGACAGCGCGAATAGATACATGCCCCACCAAAAACAGCTTTCGCCGAAGTAATTGGGATGGCGCGAATAACGCCACAATCCTGTGTTCATCACGCTGCCCTCTTTCGGTGCATTCGCCTTGAATGCGGCCATCTGCGCATCGGCAATGGCTTCAAACACCATTCCGAATAAGGCGAGCGCTAATCCCGCGCTGTCGAAACCGGACCACGCACTTACCCCCCCTTGCGCAGTTGCCACAGCCATAAATGGCAATGCCACCAGTACCGCGAGCACTGCCTGCAAACCGAATACCAAGTAAAGGCTTTTCCACCTAAAGTTGGGTTGGTTACGCTCACGCATATCCACATAACGCCGATCTTCTGGCTGCCCCCAGCTACGCCAGGTAATGAAAAGACCCAGACGCAGCCCCCAAGCGACTACCAACACTAGCATCACGACAATCCTAACGTGAAGCGGTGCTATCCCTGTTACAAATACGACAGCTGAAACGGTGATTAACAAGGGCCAAGCACGGTCAGCAATGGCGACGTTATCGTGCCGCAAACTCACCAGCCATACCAGTGCACTACACACTAAGGAAGCTAACAGCGCCATAGCGATTAAATATTCGAAAGCCATGCATACTCCTTGCAAAATGGTGGGAAACGATCAACTAGTGTGCGGCAACGAATGCGTAAATGCGATCACAAAATTTTGCTGCAAAAGTTATCGTGCGTCTGTTTGCTGGCAAACATAACTGGATAGTGATGCTGCATTATTCCACCACCTAAAGACGCTATCGATTACAACGCGCTTGAGCAGCGTAGCGGTTCGTATGCTCGCGTACAGACGCAGCATCTGCTGTGCTTCATATTGCCCTTTCTGGTTAACCATGCGGACTATTTTGTTACGCAAGGTGATGCGCCACCAGACGCATTTTACTGAAAGCTAAACTATGAATACCATTATTGATGTTGCAGTTGCTGATGGCCACTTTAAAACACTAGCCAAAGCACTCACCGCCGCAGGTCTTGTTGATACCTTAAAAGGCACCGGTCCATTCACTGTCTTCGCACCAACCGACGACGCGTTTGCCAAGTTACCTGCTGGCACGCTCGACGGTCTACTCAAAGATATTCCCAAACTTACAGCTATCCTTAAATATCACGTCTTGGCAGGTAAGGTGATGGCCGCTGATGTACTCAAGCTTAATGGCAAATCTGCGGCAACGCTCAATGGCGCCAAACTTGATATTGCCACGGACAAAGGTGTGACGCTCAACAGTAAGATCAATGTAACAAAGACGGATATTGCCGCATCTAATGGCGTAATCCACGTTGTTGATACAGTACTTTTGCCAGCAAGTTAAAAGCAAAGATACACGCCGGTTCTCATTGAACCGATAGTGAGCTAATAAATTTTCCCGCCTGAAAAATCAACAGGTGGGGAAATTGCATAAATAGATATCGTTGCCACGCTTAGATCAAAGCTTATCTTAGCGTCGTGCATAGTAGCCCTGCTAGTCTTGCCATCCTTGCTATTGTCGGTGCGTTTGGTCTTCCGGCTAATCCACTTTTATCCGCCGAAAAAAAAGCGTGGGTACGAATATTTGTCGCCCTTCTCTTTACGCGGCTCTCAGCGTGAACTCATCAAAATCCAAGCTCACCGCCCGCTAATGTCGTATACAAATTTCCAGAAATGCTCACCATGTTTCTGCGGGCTCAAGGATTACACTGCGAAAAAATTCCTTTCATGTCCTTTCATACCTTTTGCTGCAACCTAATGGCGCGGCTTTGCTTAGGCACACCTCCAAGTTTAAAAACTTCGTTGTGACATTCCATGTTTTATGTTGGGTGCCGTACAGAACTAACACGATACTGGGCGCATGCTCAGCTCACCTCACCTCAATCTAGTGCAACTTAGCCCAACTCAACCAAATCGGAAAATGCGCATTTCCAGAGCGGGTTAGTGGCTAACATCTATTCAAAGCGAACGAGTTGCGCTTAATTTTCCGTAACCCCAAACGTGGAGTACCTGCTATGTTGCAAAATCAAATTTTAAATCACAGAATAGTTTTAAGTGCCCGCCCGTCTGGTGCACCGGTGGCGAGCGATTTTCGCATGGAACAGCGTGTTGTACCGGCGCTATCATCGCAACAAGTTTTGTTGCATACCATTTATCTATCGCTAGACCCCTATATGCGTGGCCGCATGAGTGATGCGCCTTCTTATGCGGCAGCTAGCGCTATTGATGAAGTGATAGGCGGGGCTACGGTCTCTCGCGTTGTGGCATCGCAGAATGCACAGTTCAAAAAGGGTGACTTGGTACTTGGCTATACCGGTTGGCAGGAATATGCGGTCACCGAAGTGGCGGGACTGACTAAAATTGACGTCGCAATGCCGCACCCTTCGCTCGCGCTGGGTGTGCTTGGTATGCCCGGATTTACGGCCTATATGGGGCTACTTGATATTGGTCGGCCGATGCCAAGGGATACGGTGGTAGTCGCAGCGGCGAGCGGTGCTGTGGGCTCGGTGGTTGGTCAAATTGCCAAGATAAAGGGTTGCCGCGTAGTTGGTATAGCAGGGGGGGCTGAAAAGTGCCGCTACGTTATTGATGAGTTGGGCTTTGATGCCTGTATTGATCATCACAGCACCGACTTTCCCCATCAGTTGGGGTTAGCCTGCATGCGCGGCATTGACGTTTATTTTGAAAATGTTGGCGGCGCGGTATTTGATGCGGTTCTACCACTACTAAACGAACGTGCGCGGGTGCCAGTGTGCGGGTTGATTGCGAGCTATAACCAAAATACCCCCTCAACAACTTCAGGTGAGCTCGGTAAGTTGATGCGTACCCTGTTGACCAAGCGCATCAAGATGCAGGGCTTCATCATCTCGTCTGACTACGGCCCACGCTTCGATGAATTTTTTAACCAGATGCTGGCTTGGGTAAAGGATGGCCGAATTAAGTTTCGCGAAGATATTGTTGATGGTCTTGAGAATGCCCCTAGCGCATTTATTGGTTTGCTTGAAGGCAAAAACTTCGGCAAGTTGATCGTTAGAGTGAGCGCCGAGTAAAAATTTAATCTACTGTACAAAAGAGAGCTACATATGAAAATATTAA
>JANMDR010000244.1:0-17061 GCA_031376425.1 Betaproteobacteria bacterium | reverse complement strand
ATTAATCAAGCCATACTTGATGGTGTTGATATAACAAGCACCCCACCACGACAAGTTCAAATTTTAGTCAAACCAGGGTCTTATCCTGATGATATTTTAATACCACAACATGGAATTAGTATATTAGGATTAACAAATGGTTATGATAAAAGTGTAAGAATTGAAGGGACGCTTGTAATTAATACAACAGATTCATCTAATAAAACTTTGATAAGAATTGCAGCTATTGGCTGACCGCATAGTTGCTGCACAAGTATACGATTAAAATAGATTCCATCAAACCGCGCAAACCAATGTTGCTATCCGTTCCCTTAACAGGTCAAGCAGACCAAGTTCAAGAGCGATGCCATCATTTTCATTATATTCTGAGCACCGAAAAAGTCTACCTATATTGGGTGTGATTTTTTATTCGCTGGCATGGGCTGCGGCATCCACGCGAAATGGGTGTGCGCGAGTTGGAGGCGCTTTTGACGATGTTGGCACCGTTCAGATATCGAATTGCTTAGCGAGCATGTAGCACGGCACTCAAAATCTAGCGCGATCAAGCTCCTCTCTCCACTCGTGGGAGAGAGGGGGTAGCGTGCCAATCACGTTGCATCGCCAATGCAACAGCGCATCGCAACCGTCGCGTAGAAATTCATCTGCTTATAAATAGCCACCGGCACTACGTTTCTTGCGCCCTAAAAAAACTACCCCACCAAAATCACATGCACCCGATAATTCTATTTCTAGATCATTCGTACATGATTAACCTGTCGTCATCCCAGCGAAGGCTGGGATCCAGTCCGTTCGTTACTCAAAAGTACGCAGGACTGGATGCCAGCCTTGCTGGCATGACGGCGTATATTTTAAATATGCTTGCAGTTATTTTAATGCACGAATGATTTGGAAATAGAATAAGGCCCATGGGCGCCAATCACGATGGTTTGTTCTATATCTGCCGAGCGCGATGGGCCGGAGACAAAGAACGTGGCTCTGGGGGGCACCGATTTCTTCGCGCATTATGGCGAAGGCGGCTTCCATGGTGGGTACGATGCGGCTTTTTTTGACTAGGCAAATATGGGTTTCGGGTAATAACGCGTTTAGTTTTGGGGTGGTGGGGGTGGCGGCATGGCGTTTGCACAAGTATGCGAACGCTTATGTTGAGGACAAGCAGAATTTTTAATATGTAATTATTCTAGCAATTTATATTGATTTACGATATTATAATTACACAATGGCTAATAAATCTGCCCCGTTACTTCCCGCTACCGCAAAATTACTCACCCAGTTTGGCGAGCAATTACGCCTTGCGCGTTTGCGGCGTAAGCTTACCGCCGCACAGGTAGCCGAGCGTGCAGGTATGGCACCGATGACCTTGCGCAACGTGGAGCGTGGCAGCGCGGGTGTCACCATCGGTGCCTATGTGGCGGTAATGCAGGTGTTAGGTGTGGCGCAGGACATCAGTTTGCTTGCAAAAACTGATGAAGTGGGACGTGCTTTGCAAGATGCGCGGCTAGCACCGCCACGCAAAGCGCGTAACAGACTTGCTCCCGCAGTTAGCGGGTCATCACAACCCGAACAAGCTCCGAAAGTCACGGAAGCGGCACCCAGCGTCAAAGAGACAGTGCAAAAATTTGGCGCTGCTTATACGAGCCGCGAAGACCTAGCGGTACTCATCAAGAAACCCGTTGTGTTCACCGCAAAGTCGCACACCTCAAAGCGAGCAACATGAGCACTACCATTGGCGTTTACGCTGATTGGCATGGCCTTGATGCGCCGTTGCGTTTGGGGTTGTTACACGCAAGACGCAGCAGTCGCGGCATTAACGGCGAGCTATTTGATTTTGAATTTGATGGTGCAGCACTGGCGCACCCCGCAGTGCGCAATCTTCACCTTGATCCGCAACTTAAAATAATTGGCGGATTACAGCACACTGCCCACGGAATGCACAACTTTGGTGTATTTGCCGATTCGTGTCCCGACCGCTGGGGGCGCATGTTGATGCGACGTCGCCTAGAACGCGAACAGCGTGCGGGCACAGCAGCTAAAACAATGCGCCTGTGCGAATCTGATTATTTACTGGGTGTGCATGATAGCTTTCGCATTGGTGCACTACGCTATTTGCGCAATGACACTGGTGCGTTTTTAGATAACCAACACAATATTGCAGCACCGCCATTTGTACGGCTGCGTGCGTTGGAAGCCGCCTGTACGGGCTTAGAACATGACGACAATAGCGCACAGCTAGACGGGTGGTTAAAAATGTTAGTGGCACCTGGCGGCTCGCTAGGGGGCGCACGCCCCAAAGCCAGCGTGGTCGATAAAGATGGTCATTTGTGGATCGCAAAATTCCCAAGTACACGTGACGAACACGACATAGGCGCATGGGAAATGGTGACGCAAGTGCTGGCCGATGGCTGCGGCATTCACACGCCTGCGAGCCTTGTCCGCCGCTTCGCCAGTACATATCACACATTTTTAAGCAAGCGCTTTGATCGCACTACAACCGGCGCACGCTTACACTTTGCGTCCGCGATGACGCTCACCGGACACACCGATGGCGACGATGCATCCGCAGGTGCTAGCTACCTTGAAGTTGCACAAGTAATCATCGACCACGGTGCGGCACCAGATACTGATTTACGCCAACTTTTTACACGTATTGTGTTCAATATATTGGTATCAAACACCGATGATCACCTGCGCAACCACGGCTTTATGCTAGTGCCCGGAAAAGGGTGGCGCTTATCGCCCGCCTACGACATGAACCCAACCTTAAACGCCGGTGGCTTAATGCTAAATATTACCGAAAACGACAACGCGCTCAACCTAGAGCTTGTGCGCGAAGTGGCACCCTACTTTCGATTGGATATACAAAGTACGAATGAAATCATTGCGGCGAGTAGCGCTGTGGTCAGGCAATGGCGTCAGGTTGCACAAGGGCTGGGGTTGACGGCACGCGAAATAGCGCGGATGGAGGGTGCTTTTGCGCTGGCGGGTTAGGGGGAATACTTGGCTTAACTGTTGTGTCATTACGAACTGCGTCTGATTTTGGCGCATGCTTATCCATGACGTTTCCACCGTTCTGGCGAATGATTATTCGCCCTCGGCGCGTTGGCACTAGAACACATATCTTGTGATCGACATCGCGCTACAACGGCACGATCATCATATTTTCGCCTTCGGTGATGAACATTATCGTTATCGTATTTTATGCGTTGGCGGGCGAATGATTATTCGCCCCTACGGGATGCGTTATCCTGCGTTGCGGAAATTAAACGCGATGTGCGTTGTTCCGCGTTGCGGAAATTAATCACGGTGCCCTCGGTGCAAAATTAATCACGGTGCCCTTCGTAAGGGCGAAAAATCTTTCGCCCGTCGGTGGTTCAAAATTGTGGCCGTCATATTTTATGCGTTGGCGGGCAAATGATTATTCGCCCCTACGGGATGCGTTATCCTGCGTTGCGGAAATTAAACGCGACGTGCGTTGTTCTGCGTTGCGGAAATTAATCACGGTGCCCTCGGTGCAAAATTAATCACGGTGCCCTTCGTGGGGGCGAAAATCTTTCGCCCGTCGGTGGTTCAAAATTGTGGTCGTCATATTTTATGCGTTGGCGGGCGAGTGATTATTCGCCCCTACGGTTTGCGGACAAGACCAATAAAACCCTACCCCACCAAAATCACATGCACCCGATAAGGCCCATGGGCGCCAATCACGATGGTTTGTTCTATATCTGCCGTGCGCGATGGGCCGGAGACAAAGAACGTGGCTCTGGGGGGGGCACCGATTTCTTGGCGCATTAGGGCGAAGGCGGCTTCCATGGTGGGTACGATGCGGCTTTTTTTGACTACGCAGATATGGGTTTCGGGTAATAGCGCGTTTAGTTTTGGGGTGGTGGGGCTGGACAATAACAGCAGAGTGCCGGATTCACCGATGGCGCAAAAACAATCGGTAAAGCCGATTAAATCTTGCGCGGTGGCGGGGCCGGATTTATAGCTTAAGCCTGCTGCTGCCCAGCCTAGATGTGCGTAGGCTGACCAGCCGGAGATGGCTTTATTTAAGCTTTCTGCAGCAATGTATTGGGCAACTGCTGCCGGTATTTCGGCTTCGGTTTCTACACATGCCACAGTGGTTTTTACTCTTTCACATTCAGCAATAAAATGCGCTACCGGTTCATGCTTGGCTATACCGGGTAGTGGCGCTGTGGGGCGGCTTTTAATGCGGGTTTTGACAGCTTGTTGTTCGGCTGCGCTAGTTAAACCTTCGCGGCCAGATTGGCTACGGATGCGTTGCAAAATAGCATCACGGGAGGCGCTTGATTGCATTATTTGCCCCCTTCATTTAGCGTTGCCACCTTTTGTTTTGCGGCATACATTTCGCGGAAGGTTTTACCCTGTGGCGCGGGCATATCGCGCCCGTCGGTCCAGCCGTCGATACCCGGGAGCTTATGGATTAAACCACTCTTGCCGCCCCACGCTGCGCCAATACGTGCGCCTACACGGGTAGCAAAGGCATATAGGCGTGGACGGGTAACGAAGAATTTCCATGTAGCGATACTGAGGCGTTCGCTGAGCGGGCGCAGCTTTTGGTCAAACTGGCGCTCGCGCCATTTACGCATTAAATCGGGTAGTGGGATTTTTACCGGACATACCACTTGGCATTCGCCGCAGAAGGTGGCGGCATTAGGTAAATCACCCGCATTTTCAATACCAACATAGGTGGGGGTGAGCACGCTGCCCATTGGCCCGGGATACACCCAACCATAGGCGTGGCCACCTACGTTTTGATACACGGGGCAATGGTTCATACACGCACCGCAACGAATACAGCGCAGCATTTCTTTCATATCACTGCCCACCAGTTTAGTACGGCCAGCGTCTACCAGCACTATATGCATATGCTCAGGCCCATCGGTATCGCCCTCGCCCTTAATACCGGTGGTGAGCGTTAAGTAATTAGCTACTGATTGGCCGATGGCGGAGCGCGCTAATAGCCGCGACAGCACGGCAAAATCTTCCAAGGTGGGTATCACTTTTTCAATGCCTGTCACCACGCAATGCACACGTGGCAAGGTGGTGACCATATCGGCATTGCCTTCATTCGTGACGGTGAGTGTGGTGCCGGTTTCAGCGATTAAAAAATTAGAGCCGGATATGCCCATATCCGCTTTTAAAAAATGATCGCGTAATTGCTCCCGCGCTTCGCGGGTCATGGCGGGAATTTCTGTGAGCAGTGGCGTGCCGTGGGCTTTGGTAAACAGTGCTGCTACTTGCTCTTTAGATTTATGTACGGCAGGCGCAACGATGTGCGATGGCGGTTCATCAGCAAGCTGCAATATGTATTCGCCCAAATCCGTTTCCATCACAGCAATGCCAGCCGCAATGAGCGCCGCATTCAAACCAATTTCTTCGGTGACCATTGATTTAGACTTCGCCACCCGTTTTACATCGTGTTGCTTGGCTATTTGCAGCACAATATTGTTGGCTTCTTCTGCTGTTTGCGCCCAATGAACGTGGGCACCACGGGCAATGGCATTAGATTCAAACTCTAGCAAATAGGCATCCAAATTATTGATGACTTCATCGCGCATGGCGGCGGCGTAGGTTCGCAGGTCTTCAAAATTATCGAGCTGCGCAATACCGGCAGCGCGACCATCCACGAATTTGGATTTCGCTTTTTTCATAGCACGCTGGAGCACGGGATCATCAAGCTTCATGCTCGCGGTTTGCTTGAAAAACATGGATTGGACTTGCATGGTGGTTCCTTGGGTTATTGCTTGGTTTTGTTGCTTAAGATCGGGCTTGCTTACCGGTCAACACTTCTGCAAAGTGCAAAACCCGCGTAGTAGTATCGCCATTTCTGCGCAGCCTACCTTCAATATTTAGCAAGCACCCTAAATCGCCACCGACTACCGCTTGCGCGTTTGCGGCTTGAATATTGACGCATTTATTGTCGGCCATACGGGTGGAAATTTCACCTAGCTTGATAGAAAACGTGCCGCCAAAACCGCAGCACTTTTCACAATCTACCATTTCATTAATGGTGTGGCCCGCATCTACGAGTAGTTGGCGCGGCTGCGCTTTCACGCCAATCTCGCGCAATCCGGCACAGCTATCATGATAGGTGATGGTGGATTTTTGATTCATGTATTGACTGGCATCAATGTGCAATACATTAACTAAAAAATCAGACAGCTCAAACCATTTAGCTGCAAACGCCTTAAATACGGCTTCCTCCGGCGTTCCCTTAAACAAATCTTCGGGTACATGCACTTTCATTTGTCCGGAGCAAGAGCCGGATGGGGCGACGATATAATCGCAATCCGCAAATAGCGGTAATACCTTTCTGGCTAAATCCTTAGCTAAGTCACGTGCACCAGAATTGTAGCCGGGCTGGCCGCAACAGGTTTGGGCTTCGGGCACAACGACGGTGCAGCCAGCACGTTCTAAAATTGTTAAGGTGCTAAAACCAATGCTGGGGCGCACCAGATCAACCAAACAGGTTACAAACAATCCAACTTTCATTGCGTCACTTTCAGGGGAAAACATTCAGCACGGTATTTGTTGCAAAAGCACTTGTTGCAAACTACTTATTGCAAAGTAAATACGCTGCCTTTTTTGATATTGAGGCGAAATAGCACTTTCGATTTATTACGGTAATCGTAAGAGCGAATAGATACATCATTTAAGAAAGTAATTTCCAAAATTTCTGGCTTACTACCATCGCCCTTATTGCGAACTTTAACACTGGTGAGCTCAGCGGGCGATGGATTTTGTAGATCAAATACATCGTCAGTCGCACGCTTGAAAATTTCTGCGCTTTGCCCATCGGGTTCCATCTGTAGCCACATCAAAAAGCCCGTTAAATCTTTGGTTTGGTTTACGGTAACGCCGATATAATAATCATCGACTAACTGCGCTGCAGTGGAAAGACCAGCCCCAGTACCAGAGCCGGATAGCCCTGAGGTTTTGGTTAAAATAACATCTTTAGCAAGCTGGTTAGCGGTGCCTGTCGCCACTACCTTGCCTTTGGGGTCTTTAGTGTAATCAACCACTTCGTATTGAATCATACCGGCCTGCGCCGCAGTGGATAATACTGTGACTAACGCTGACAACAAGAACAATACTGTCTGGTAAAACCTCATACCGGCCTCCTCGTAGATTGAGCGTGCTGGCGGTAGAGTGGGGGTGCACTAGTAATTACACTAAACCCGAAATGCCCCCAAATTTTTACTTCACTTCTCCGCCAACATTTGTTTTATTTTTAGAATATCTTGCAGTGCAGCATTTACCGTCGCGCCACACACTGTTACATGACCCATCTTACGCCCTGGACGGGCGCTGCGCTTGCCATATAAATGTAAATGTGCATTTGGAAATTGTAAAATCTTGTCCCAGGCAGGCGGCTTTTCATGGGCATCACCAGACCACAAATCCCCCAATAGGTTGAGCATTACCGCAGGCGTGTGCTGCGAAGCATCGCCCAGCGGCAGCCCACATAGCACCCGCACCTGCTGTTCAAACTGCGAAGTGCGGCAGGCGTCCATCGTGAAATGACCGCTATTGTGCGGGCGCGGGGCAATTTCATTTATTAATAACTGCTGCTCACCTTTCGCATCAGCAACTACAAAAAATTCAACCGCCATCACGCCTACGTAATTAAGCGCCATTGCCATATTAGTGGCTAATTGCAAGGCTTGCGCGGCCAGTGCTGGTGCAACACGGGCGGGGGCAATGGTGATATCGAGCACGCCGTTAATATGCTGATTTTCGGCCACCGGAAAGGGTTGCACAAAACCCACTTCATTACGCGCCAGCACTACCGATAATTCACACTCAAGCGTTAAAAATTGTTCCAGCACACAAGCGGGAAAGCGCCATTCTGTGAGGGTTTCCAGCAACTGCGCCGCTTCACGAATCACCGCTTGGCCCTTACCATCATAGCCAAAGCGTGCAGTTTTTAATACCGCTGGCAACGTTACCTTCGCCAACGCTGCAGCTACATCGTCCGCACTTTCAATAACCGCATAGGGACCGGTAGGAAACCGGTGCCGCGTAAAAAAACCTTTTTCAAGCCGCCGATCTTGGGCAATGGCAACTGCCGCGCCATCGGGCCGCACCGTCGTTTTTTGCGCCATCGCGGTCAGCACCTCAGCGGGGGCATTTTCAAACTCGGTGGTAATCGCCGCACAGGTTTGCGCCATCTCGGCAATTGAAATTGGATGGGTATAGGGTGTGTTTAAATGACCAGTTGCAAATTCTGCCGCTGGGCTTAAGGCATCGGGATCAAGTACCGTGACCCGATAATCCATTTTACGTGCGGCCATGGCAAACATGCGGCCAAGCTGACCGCCACCAATTAAGCCTAGCGTTTCACCGGGCAGAATCATAAAAACTCATAGAGGCTCATCTGGGCTACAACACTTCTGGCAAGTGCATCGCGTAAACCGTTTCCTTCATTTGCTCACGATAGGCTTTTAAGCGAGTAGATAATTCTGCATCATGATTCGCCAACAAACTTACCGCAAACAGCGCCGCATTTGCCGCACCGGCTTCACCAATGGCGAATGTTGCCACGGGGATACCCTTGGGCATTTGCACGATGGAATAAAGCGAATCCTGCCCTGCTAAATGGCGCGATGGCACCGGCACACCCAGCACCGGGATCGTTGTTTTAGCGGCTAGCATACCGGGCAGGTGCGCTGCCCCACCTGCACCCGCAATGATTGCCTGCAAGCCCCGTTTTTGGGCGTTTTCCGCGTATTCAAACATAGCATCGGGTGTGCGGTGGGCGGAAACTACCTTGTGCTCAAAACTAATATCAAAATCTTTGAGCACGCGGGCGGCGTGTTGCATGACATCCCAATCAGAATTGGAACCCATGACTACACCAATTTTTATTGGTTCGGACATATGTTCGGACATAGTTACGACTTAATTAACCAAGTTTCGTGCGCCTTCAATCTCGGCACGATAGGCGTCAAAAATACCTTTTAGCGCCGCATCCATTTTTACTTTTGGTGCCCAATTTAAATCTTTCATGGTGTTATCAATGCTGGGCACGCGATTTTGCACGTCTTGGTAGCCTTTGCCGTAATACTCGCCCGATGTGGTTTCAATAATAGAAACCTTGGCTGCCGTGGCCGCATACTCGGGATAAGACTTCGCCAGCTCCAGCATCATGTGCGCAAGCTCGCGCACTGAAAAATTATTGCTTGGATTGCCGATATTGTAAATTTGGCCGGTTGCTACATTGCCTTCGTTGGCAATAATTTTCATCAAAGCGGCAATGCCATCGTCGATGTAAGTAAATGCCCGCTTTTGTGCACCACCATCCACTAATTTAATCGGCTCGCCACGTACAATATGGCCGAAGAACTGCGTAATAACGCGGCTTGAGCCTTCTTTAGCGGTATGAATACTGTCGAGCCCTGCACCAATCCAGTTAAATGGCCGGAATAAGGTGAAATCAAGTTCGCCCATTGAACCATAGGCATAAATTACGCGGTCCATTAGCTGCTTCGAGCAGGAATAAATCCAGCGCTGCTTTTCAATAGGGCCTAATACTAAGTTGGAGGTATGCGGATCAAAAGCGGCGTCTTCGCACATACCGTACACTTCTGATGTGGACGGGAAAATAACTCTTTTTTTATACTTCACGCAGTGGCGCACAATGGGCAAATTGGCTTCAAAATCAAGCTCAAACACTTTTAGCGGTGCCGAAACATAGGTAGATGGTGTAGCAATTGCCACCAAGGGCAGCACTACATCACATTTACGCACATGGTACTCAATCCATTCCCGATTGATAGTGATATCGCCTTCAAAAAAATGAAAGTTGGAATTGCCCGTAAATTCTTGAATTCGGTCACGATTCATATCCATGCCATACACATGCCAATCAGTCGTTTCTAAAATACGCTTAGAAAGATGATGACCAATAAATCCGTTTACACCGAGAATCAATACTTTTTTCATTTTAAAAATCACCAAGTTTGGGTTTGATTTTGCCGCTTTTTTATTACTCTAGTCGTGATTTTACCTGTTCTAATGCCTTGTGCCCGCGGGCTCTATAGTGCCAGGCATAGCAATTTGCCCTAAATCATAGACCCCCACCCCAAAATACTTGGCGAGCGCCGATTCATCTAACACCGTTTCACCAATACGTGCGCCGCGCAAGCGCACCATCCGACCATCTCCGCACATTGCAATCACCGCCGTCGTGCTGATATTCACCCGCGCGGGTGTCTCATGGGTGATATGCGCAGGGGCTAAACTCGTTTTGGTGATGATCACTGGCACGCCGTTTATTTGGGTGCTGGCTCCAGGATAGGGCGGCGCTACTGCACGCACTAAATTATGTATCTGCTGTGCCGACTGGTGCCAATTAATTTCACCATCGGCTGCTTTTCGCCCGCCGTAATAGCTGCCTTGGGTTAAATCCTGCGTTGTCAGCACCGCTGTGCCATCGAGCAAACTGGGTAATACGGTAGCGAGCATTTCTGCCGCCGCTTTAGTTACGTTTACAAATACCTCTTGTGCAGTTTCGTCAGGGCCGATATTGACTGCCTGTTGCCCAACGAGCCGCCCCGCATCGGGTTTTTCAACCATTTCATGCAGGGTTGCGCCGGTTTGGGTTTCGCCGTGAATAATCGCCCAATTGATAGGCACCCTACCCCGATACTTTGGCAATAGTGAACCGTGCATATTAAACGCGCCATGTTTAGCCGTAGCCAATACCGCTGGCTTGAGCATATTGCGATAGTAAAAAGAAAAAATAAAATCAGGGGCGATGGCGGCAAATTCCGCAATTTGCGCTGGTGTATTAGCATCATCCGGCGTAATCACTTTAATGCCTGCAGCCTGCGCTATTTGCGCCACACTGCCAAACCAAATATTTTCGGTAGGGCTATCGGTATGCGTCACCAGTAATTTCACCTCAACACCTTGTTGCAGCAGCACTTGCAGGCAGGCGCAGCCAACATCGTGATAGGCAAAAACAATCGCTGATCTCTTTGTAATACTCATCGGTAGATATCCTGTTTTCGGCCATCTGCGGGCTGTTTATTATCATCGGTTTCTAGCACGGCTTGCACCATAAATCGCGGCCGCTCGCGTACTTGCTGATAAATTCTGCCAACGTATTCCCCCACCAAACCCAAGCCTAACAACACAATACCGATTAGAAAAAAGGCAATGGAAAACAAGGTAAATAGCCCTTCCGCTTCTGGCCCCACCACAAAACGGCGCACCACTAACAACACGAAAAAGCCAAAAGAAATCAGCGAAACAAGCATGCCCAATATAGAAAATATTTGCAGCGGCGCAATCGAAAAACCGGTAATCAAATCAAAATTTAAACGCACCAGCGCCAGCATGGAATATTTAGATTCGCCAGCAGACCGTTCCTCATGTTCCACCACAATTTCCGTGGGGTTATGCGAGTATGAGTAGGCAAGCGCCGGAATATAAGTGTTAATTTCCTTACTCATATTGATGGCGTTAATAATATCGCGGCTATAGGCTCGCAACATACAGCCTTGATCAGTCATTTTTATATGCGTTAAGCGCTCGCGCAGGCGGTTCATAGCACGCGAGGCAAAATGCCGCCATGCCACATCATTACGCTTACGGCGAATCGAGCCAACGTAATCAAAACCCTTATCCATCTCCGCTAAGAGATTGCCAATTTCTTCTGGCGGGTTTTGCAAATCCGCATCCAAGGTCACCACCCGCTCACCGCGCGCGTGCTCAAAGCCCGCCACAATCGCCATGTGCTGGCCATAATTACCGTTAAATAAAATTACCCGGGTAACATCAGGCCGCGCTTGAAACTGCTCACGCAAGAGCGCGGCGGAACGATCTTTAGAGCCATCATTAATAAAGATAATTTCATAGCTGCAATTTAACTTATCGCAGGCAGGATAAAGTCGCCCAAACAAGGTTGCCAACCCCGGTTCTTCGTTATAAACGGGGATGACAATAGAAACTTTTGGCATGATATTCATTACTATCCCTTATCTATCTCTTATGGCTTCGCGACAATAACGTCGCGCAATGCAGCACACACACGCTCTACATCGGCGTTGGTCATGTTCGGAAATAATGGCAGGGTCACGGTTTCACGGCCTATACGCTCCGCATTCGGGTATTCGCCCTCGGTGTGGCCTTGACGACGATACAGGGTGGAAAGGTGCATGGCTTCATACGACACCCCAATGCCGATACCGCGCTGATGCATGGCATCAATAAACTGTTTACGGGTGAGCGTCATCTTCTCTAATGGCAGCAGCACGCAAAACATATTCCAGCTATGACCTTCAGCCTCCCCCGCCCAAGCTGGCGCAGGCAAGTCACAGGCAGGTATGCTATTTTGCTGTTGCAAGCAGGTGAAATAATGCGCGGCTAGGGCCTGCCGCTGGGCACACCAATGATCTAATAATGCTAATTGGCTTAAACCCAAACGCGCTGATACATCACTCATATTAAACTTACCACCAGCAACTTCTACATCACGGGTGCCGTCATCCAGCTTTCTAATGCCATGAAAGCGCAATATTTCGGCTGCCTTTGCTTCCGCCTCAGAAGCAAATACCGCCGCACCGCCTTCAATGGTGGTCATGTTTTTATTGGGGTGAAAGCTGAACAAAGCAATATCGCCAAATGCGCCTATTTTAGTGCCTTTCCAGCTACTACCTATGGCTAGGGCGGCATCTTCAATCACCCGCAAATTATGCTTTTTTGCGAGTTGATAAAGATCGTCCATCTGGCAGGGCAAACCGGAAAAATGCGTTGGTACAATGGCTTTAGTGCGCGGCGTGATAGCGGCTGCCACTGCGGCTAGGTTCATATTGCGCGTTTGCAGATCACAATCAACAAACACACAGGTAGCGCCTACTTTTTCGATCATATTGCCGACTGAAAAAAATGTTTGTGCGCTGGTGATGACTTCATCGCCAGCACCAATGCCCAACAGTTCAAACACCACTTCCATCGCCGCTGTGGCAGAGGTAAATACCCGCGTTGGCCGACCACCGTGATAATTCGATAACGCTTTTTCAAACGCCTGCACCTGCGGGCCGCTGGTAATCCAGTGAGATAGCAAGGTTTCAGAAACAGCCGCTGCCATTGCTGCATCCAGTGTGGGACGCGCGAAGGATAAATAAGGAAGATTGCCTGCTTGCATTAAATAAGCCCACCAAAAAATATTATTGTGACCGCGCCACCAAATACACGCCGATCAATATAAAACCAATACCGGTAAGTTTTTGCATACCGATACTCTCGCCCATAAACTGCCAACCGATAAATGCTGCAACCACATAACCAATGGAAAGCATAGGATAGGCAATAGAAACTGGCACGCGTGACAGCGCCAAAATCCACACCACCACACTCACCACATAGCAGCTTAAGCCTAAAAATATAAACGGGTTAGTGGCGATTTTCCAGCCAATGGGAATAATATTTTCCGCTGAAAAATTGAACGCCCCAATTTGATTAGTGCCCGCCTTTAGCGCCAACTGTGCGCCCGCATTTAGCAACACACCTGCCAACACCATGCAAAAAGTAAGTGCGGTCATGGCAGATGCGGCGGCTTAATCACCACATACCGCCGTGGGTCAGAATGGATTAGCTTCATAGGTACACCTTCTGCGGTTAAGTCAGCATAAATTCCATCTTGCATCACGGCAACGGCAGGACCGGGTTGCGCCCACAATGCCGCAAAGCTCTCAAGCTTGGGGGTGTACAACTGCGGTTCGGCTTTTTGCCCAGTTTCAAATTCATCAATATATTGAATTAAATGCATAGAGCGTTTGGTGTAAAACGGCATAGACTGATCATACATTTTTACGCCGTAAAAACGGGCTTGCGGGGTTAAATAAGGCAGCGCAGCTTGCGCGGCTTGATAGCCAGACTGCAAGGGCGATATTTTTTCATAGCCATAATTAAGCAAATGAATAAGCACCAAACTCGCCACGGTGACGGCGATAGCGGCGGCACGTTTTAGTTTTTCGGTATCACGCATAAACATAAAAATTGCCGCCAGCGTGCTGATAAAAATAACGCCACATGCGCCCATTAAAATAACGCTGTATTGCTTATAGAGCGTTAAGGTAAGCGCATCTTGCGCTTTTTGCTCGGGTGCAACATAGGCCCATACCCCACCGATCACGGCCAATAAGGGCAGTGGCCATAAATATTTGGCGAGGTTTTTAGCAGGTGTGGTGCTTAAATAATAGCCAATCACAATTGCTAAAGGGGGGAATATCGGCAATATATAAGCGGGCAACTTTGAGCCAGACATGCTAAAAAATAACATGATAAATCCACACCAAATCAATGCGAATTTAAGAGGGCTAAACGGCAGCCCTTTAGATGCATGATAAAAATCTGCTTCACCATTGCCGCGCAAATTAAAGCCGCGCCAAATACTCTGCAGCAGCATAAATGCCCAAGGTGCCGCACCCGCCATAAGAATGGCAATAAAGGTCCACCACGGCGCTACGCGGCGGTGGGTATTGCTAAAAAACCGCTGCCAGTGTTCATGAATAAAAAAGAATTGATAAAACTCAGGATTACGCTCGCCTACCAAAATAAACCACGGCGTGACCAGCACAAAAAATAGGATGATGCCAATGATCCACGTGCGACTAACAAGCTTTTTGATCAGGCTTAAATCACGACAAAAAACACTATAAAAAAACACCGTAGCTGCCGGAAACACCACGCCAATCAAGCCTTTAGAGAGCACCGCACCGGCAGCCGCCGCCCATGCTAACCATACCCAAGGGGGGTGTTCATCCCGCCCGCCACGCGGCGATTGCGAAATCATAAAGCTGCACAGGCTTAAGGTCGTCCAAAACGTGAGCCCCATATCCAAGGTCACAATTTGCCCAAGCGCCATAAAATAAGGGCATGCCGCCAACGCCAGCACACTATAAAGCCCAACATCACGGTTAAAAATGCGCGCACCGGTATAGCCGACTAAACATAAACATAACAGTGCGCAAATCGACGTATAGAGCCTTGCCGACCATTCACTTTCACCAAACACTTTGAACGCGGCAGCGGTTGCCCAATACTGCATCGGTGGTTTTTCAAAATACTTTAAGCCGTTTAAGCGCGGCGTCACAAAATCACCGCTCACTGCCATATGCTGTGCCAGCACTGAATAACGGCCTTCATCAGGGTTGGCGAGCTTGCGATAGCCAAGATCAAACAGCGATAAAAACGTGATGACCGCTAAGGTCAACAACATTAAGCGACTAAAGTGGGTTTGGTTACTGGTGGTCATCGCGGCATCCAAGTTATTGAACGCAGCGCCGCCACAACCATTACGGCGCTAATTTGCAACCCCGCGCTGGGTCAGCCAAGCTTTTAATCACCATACCGGTCGGCTTATTTTCTAAGCCTATCACTTGGCGTACATACATATCTTGCACCGGATTATGCGCGGCTGATAATGAAAACGCACCACGCGGGCTATCAACTTTTGCCGCCTCCATCGCCTTAATTACCCGCCCCCGCGCGACTGCATCGGTACGAATATTACCGGAAACACCCGATATACCGATATTCAAAAGCTGCGCAGCATCATAGCCTTGTACGGCATACACGTCAGGCTGCAATTTATATTTTTTAAAGTAGGCAGCGCGGAAAGCCTTATCTTTAGGGTTACTCAAGCCATCGGCGTAATGCATAACAGTGACCAAGCCCTGTGCTGATTCCCCCTGCGCCTCCAAAGTGCCATCGGTTAAAAAACCAGGGCTATATAAAGGAATGCTTTTCTTTAATCCGGCGGCGGCGTAGTCCTTCACAAACTTCACCGCTCCGGCACCGGCAAAAAATACATAAACGGCATCTGGCTTTAATGCGGCAATCTCAGTTAAATAGGTTTGAAACTCTGCCTGCGGAAATGGCAAAGACATCTCCTTCAATACCTTCCCCCCCCCTTTTTCAAACGCCTCTTTAAAGCCCGCCACTGATTGCTCACCTGCCGCGTAACGCCATGTAAGCGTAACCGCTGTTTTATGCGATTTTTTAAACTGCGGGTCGGTCATCACCCTACCCATTGCAAAACCAGGTTGCCAATTGGTGAAGGAACTGCGAAAAATATTAGGGGCACACAGCGCTCCAGTGAGATCATCGGCACCGGCATTAGGAATCATCAAGAGGGTATTATTTTCCCGCGCCACCTTCGCCATGCCCATTGCCACACCAGAATGCACCGAACCCACCAGCACCTCCACGCCGTCGCGCTTAATCAATTTGCTGGTGTTTTCCGGTGCCTTAGCGGGATCAGATTCATCATCCACGCTAATAATTTCAACATCCCGCCCCCCCAGCTTACCGCCATTCTCATCAATGGCAAGTTTAAAACCGTTAGTGATGGTATTACCCAGCGCCGCAAACGTGCCAGTGGCAGGCAACATTAACCCCACTTTAAGTTTGGGGGATTGGGCGGTAGCAACAAGCGGCATCGCCGTCACTATCAAAGTGAGCGCCGCACCAGCAAATGACGTGGAAACAAAGTTTATTTTCATAGAGAAGTATTTGATTTGAAAGCGTAAAGTAGTGCAAACCATAATTTTACGATAAGCAGCCGCACAAATACCGACTATGCATTAAAACGGGCTTAAGATAGCATTTAGCTGCCTCAATTCAGCCTTAGGCCTCCCTGAGTCACCCTAGCCCGCATACGCGGGAAATCTGCGCAATGATGGCTATGTTTAGTGTTTGTGCTGGGTGGTATTGGCGGCGGCGACTAATCTGCGTTTCATTCACCGCCGTGGTCAGCTATTTCTTGTCAAGCCGTCGAAGCGTGATTAACGGGGAGCGCGCGATCAACGGGGAAACCATCGTGTAGCGCATGGTAGTACCTTTCATCAATCCATCTTGGTATGTAACTAACACATCAGACCCCACTGACTCGTATTTGACCTTGGTAATTAGGCCCATAGACTCTTCCTCATTGTCGCGATAGGTAACCGTTAAGGGCAATATCCCATCGGCTTTCCAATTTCCTGCAAGTTGCCCAGGAGAGGATTTGCCACAGCCAGTAAGCGTGCTGAGCGC
>JANMDR010000235.1:0-2543 GCA_031376425.1 Betaproteobacteria bacterium | reverse complement strand
ACATCAAAACTTAAATGGGCATACACCAGCGGAGGTACGCGCTTGGTTGACTGGGAAGGTTTCAACAGCACAGTTTGAAGAACAGATTACCGAAAGCGTCACACCTTTTACGGCTTGGGATGGTTTGCTTAACGGGTATCGAATACGGTGGAAATCCGCTTAAACAGGAGGTTTACAGATATTTAAGATTACCCGTTTCGCATAAGAGTTGCGAGGAATACCCATGCGTTTATGCGTCAAAATTTAGGATGATTTGGCTTATGGTGTGATGAAAAAACGGGTTATGCCAGAAACACGATGGTGCTGCAAAAATTAATTGCAGATTTAGCGATCAAAAAATTTAAAGAACGGTGATTTGAGCTGTGTTTTATGATGCGTACACGGTGGACAGGACACGCCCGACAACGGTGATTCTGGCTGTGTTTTATGATGCGTACACGGTGGACAGGACACCGGACAAGCCTATTTTACTGCGTCTTTTTTCCACCTCAATGGATGAACGAGATGCCATTCCGGCATTAATATCTCCGCAAGTTCTTCTCGATCTTTAAATGCCACTATCATCGCACTACCGATCTTTTCGGAGAGAATATCCAATTTAGGATATGCCGCGCGAACATCCATTTCATACCTTTGAAGGAGAGCTTGCGGCGCAAACACCATTGCATGAGGCTTATCAAGGAATTTATCCAAGCCCCGCGCAAACCCTACATTTCCCATTACCTCCGCCGCTGGCATCGTCCTTGAAAGATCAATATAGCCAATATAGCCATCCGTATAGTCGGTGCTAATGGTGCGAATCATATTTTGGAATAACTGAATAATGAATTTGCGCGTAAGGGATTGAGGTTCCACAGCTGCGGTCACTATTATCGACAGAAATCCAGGGTGTCGCTGAATATTTTTAAGGGTAACCGAGCTTTCACGACTTTCAAGCCCGCGCAGAGCACGACGGATCGGGCCGGTGTATTCCTCAAATTGAATTTCCCCAAACTTTGCCCAGTCTTCATTTAAAGGGCTAGGTGCATAATCAATCGCCACTTCTAGCATATTTTTCACCATTAGTTCACTTGAACCGCTACCCATAATTCTAAGTTCGTTAACGCCGTTCGGAAAAGTTGTTGGTATTTTCCCAAAAATATCTGCGATAGATTTACGCTTTTTAATGTCTTTGACGCCTGCCTTCGACAAACCCTTCATCGACCACTCGCCACCCTCGCCGCAAAGCGCCGCTAGGTACCGTTGAAAAGCGGGATAAAGCGATTTATTGTCGTAAATATATAGTTGCATATCAATAACGTAGCTTTGTTTCACAATAAATATCCTTTCGCGTCGCATCTGACGACACTCATTAGTTAAAAGCCATCAAAAACTAAATGATCGTGTACCAACATTAGCTAACTGCATTAATAGGAAAGCGCCAAGGGCCGCCGTCCCCGCTACCGTAACAATGTTGGCACCAGCATTGACAAGATTCTCCAAATTGGATGTTTTTAACGTTTTGGCATTACGTTTAACGTGCGGTCTAAGGTCACCCAGGGCATAAGCTGCTGCGGTTAATGCCAATGCTTGGTCATCAGTATAAAAAACAATTCCACTCACGTTTATAAAGAAATAGAATTTACCTTTTATAGAGACTGGCACAGGCCAGAAGCTAATATCTGGTATGTAACCTTCAGGTGAAAACGCCGCTATATATTTGGTTAGCTGCGCTATTCCTTTTGTGATACCTGCTGGTGAAAGCGGTTTAATTTCGTTAAATAATTTTGCATCTACATTAAAAATATCGGGATAGTAGTAGGAGGCACCATCGTCAAAATATCGCCTTTTTCCAAACGTGACAATATCCCCCGGATGCAAAAGTCGATATTGTATTTCTAGCGCATCCTCAATATCGTAACCTTCTTCCGCCGTGTACAGTCCACGCGGATCACGCTTATTAATCGGGTCACCATCGCCATAAACGTATTTATTTAGCGTTGCAGGCCGACGTAATACACCCTGAAACTTATCCTGACTAACAAACCTCCCCATCCCCGGGTTGTAATACCTCGCCCGTAAATAGATCAACCCATTATCTGCGTCTTGATGCTCACCTGCATATAAATAATTAGTGGGGTGGGTGCCGGTTTTGTAGATTACTTGGCCGTAGTCGGTGTAGCGCCATGTGCTGGTGATTGCACTGGTGCTATCGGTGACCATTCTTGTGCTGCCTAGATGGTCAGCATGGTAGGTATAGCTTTGCAGGTTGAAGGTGGTGTTGGCGTTATTGTTGCCCGTATTCGCCCCCCCATTCTGACTATGCGCCATGTTGCGTTCTTCGCCGATACGTTCACCGCTGGGGCTTAGTACATAGGCGGCTATTAGGGTGCCGTTGCCGTCGCGTTCTTCTATGGCTTGGGCGTAGGCTGCGGTTTTGTCGATTGCGTAGTGGGTGATGTCTTGCGGGTTGGCGGCTTGGGGGGCGGCGATGATGGCGATGCCGCCCACACTTGTTTTAGCGCGGCTAATTCTGTGGCCGTCAGCATCGTATTGGTAGTTAA
>JANMDR010000220.1:0-9752 GCA_031376425.1 Betaproteobacteria bacterium | reverse complement strand
GCCTAACAAAAAAATCAATCTACACAAAATTCTTTACACCCTCAAAAATCACCCATTTGTTGATGGTAATAAACGCACCGCATTTGTCGCGATGGAGCTATTTTTGGCGCTCAACGGTTATTCACTCAAGGCAAGTGACGCAGAGTGCGTCGTTACCATGCTAAGCGTCGCCGCAGGCGAAATTGATGAGCCAACTTTGGCTGATTGGATTCGTCAAAATTGCGTTGCGCGCTAAATTCACTTCATAACTTATGACGATTAAAAACACCCAGCAGCCAACTCTTGGTTTATCACAAGTCAAGTCATCGTTTAGCCGCCGTCAACTCCTAAAATTTACCGGCGCTGGTGCTGCGGCTGCTTGGCTAAGCGGCTGCACTAGCGTACCCAATGATGCCTTGGAGATGCCAATATTTAGTGGGGTTAGGCCACTTTCAAAGCAGCCATTTGCGCGCCCCTTGATGACGTTGGACAATATTATCGATATAAAAGTAGGCCTACGTCCTTTCCGCGCCAGCGGCTTTGTCGTGCGCGGTGAGCGGGTGGGTGAGAAGCTCATTATTCATAACTATGGTCACGGTGGTTCGGGCATTACATTTTCTTGGGGATCGTCCACATTAGCTGTACGCGAACTGCCGGAAACCGGGGATCGTCGGGCCGCAGTCATTGGCTGCGGCGTCATGGGCTTAACCACTGCACGCTTGTTGCAGGAGCGGGGTTGGAAAGTAACCATTTACGCCAAAGCATTTTCGCCCAACAACACCTCGGACGCTGCGGGTGGTCAATGGGCACCCACAGGTATCTCCTATCGCTTCCGTGAAACTCCCGCGTTTAGTACACAGTGCGACGAAGCGCTACAAATTTCTTACGAGAGGTTCAGTAAACAAATTGGCGCTGAATACGGCGTTAAGCTGATTGAGAACTATCACCTGAAACAAACACCAATTCGGGCGGATGACTACACCCATCTAGAGCGCTGGCCGAAGCTGTTTCCGCAAATAGAAGTGCTGCAACCGAATCAACATCCATTCCCAACGCGCTTTGCACTACGTTATTTGTCAATGGTCATTGAACCAGCAATTTTTTTGCCAAAACTGATGCAACAATTTCGTGAGGCAGGAGGTCAAGTATTGCAGCGCGAAATAGCTGAGAGTACAGAATTGCAAGCATTAGCTGAACCGGTAATTTTTAATTGCACCGGTATCGGTGCCAAAGCGCTTTTTGGCGATGAACAGCTCACCCCAATTCGTGGTCAAATTCTCCGCTTGCGCCCAGATGAGCGCATCGATTTTTGCACGCATGGCGACGGTCAAGGTCTAATGTATATGTTTCCCCGCAGCCAAGATATTGCGGTAGGTGGTAGCTTTGATCGCGGCGAGGCGGGCTTAGCGCCAGATCTAGAAACCACCACGCGTATTGTGCGTGAACATGCGCGGATGATTGAGGCAATGCGTATTTAGAACACCCTGGAAATACTCGAAAATAGGCTTTTCCAAGGCATTAAAATAGCCGCATCTGCTACCAGCTATAGCGCACCGTATATTTCACAACGCCTTCCGCGCCTTTGGCAAGGGTAAGCGGAAAGTGCAGGGTGCGTGAATCTATTTTGGTAAATTCCTGACTTTTACGAATCACATTCCAATTGATCCAGCGGTTTAGATTTTCTTTTACGATTACCGTAGTGGGGACATCTTTTTGATTGCGTACTTTAACTTCAATATCTTCTTCCATCCATTTGGCCGTGGTGTCTATCCGAAAATCGACCTGACGACGGCTGCCCACGACGTCAAATGCGCTGCCTAGTTTCAACAACAGCGTTTCGTCCTTCGGTGTGTGTGTAATCAAGTCTTCGCCAATAAACTCTAAGGAATCGTCTGCTGTATCCAATTTTGAAACACGGATTTTGCCAGCAGGTAAAGGCATGCCTAAGCCTGTTTCTTTGCTGTTTTTAAAGCGGAGAAATACATCCACTTTTTTGTTCGATGGCACGCCAAGATCGCGTTCAGTCATTAAGCCACCGCCGTAATATTGGCCTGCTTGCCCGCTATAAACCATGACCTGTTCGCAGCGTACGCCACGTGATACTGGCAGCAATTCAAGCTGCTTCGTACTGTTGTTGGCTAGGGTCGTGGTGCGCCCCAAGGTATATAAGTGATATTCAAAAAATGCTTTTTCGGTAAAACCTTGGGGTGCAGATGCCGCCATCATTGCTCTGTCGCTACTCTTAAAGCGTATGGCATCCTGCATTTCCGGCTGTACTCGCTTCACATCCCCCGCAACGAGCTTTAAATTAGCATCTTCAAAACGCGCGCCGGTTTGGTTGACGATGGTGACCCATGCGGATAAATCCATCGTGCAGCCTTTATCTTCGTTTAAGGTCAAGTTGTAATCTGCCCACCAGGTGATGCCGCCAGTTTGGTAGGTGTAACGGGTTTTGTGGGCACCAGCTTGCTTGGTATTAATATCCCACACTAATGTAGGCTTGCTAATTAGGCCACCCGGAAGGGCTGTTAAGCGCACGCCGTTGTAGGTGGCTACAGTGCGCAGGCTGCCGTCGGCTAGGCGCAACACGAGGCCGCCTTGCGTGCCTAACAGTATTCCCGTAACGCTTTCAGTGGCTGTGCCGCGACTGATATCCACAGTTACTTCGCGATCTAAGTATTTATCGAGTAATTTTGTGGTGCTGGTTAGGTCAAATTCAAAGCTTTGTTCTACCACCGAAGTATTAGCTGGGTCGGTGAGTGACGCGACGCTTACCGTGGTGGGGTCAATAAAGTTGGGTACATCGCTTACGCGCACGATGGTACGGCCAGCATTTAAGTTAAATTCACGCGATTGTTTAATAACGGCATAGCCTGGCACGGCCAGCGCATTGTCGGCATCTTTAAAGTTCGACGACGATAAGGTGCCAGGCTGTGCACTGGAGTAAATGGTGAGGCTGGTGCCGCCGTTAGGTGCCGCTGCTGCGGTGCTAGTCGCAATTAAGGATGTAATTGCTGCCGCCATGCCGAGCGCAGAGGAAACATTTTTTTTGGTCATTTTGGCTCCGTGAAGTGAGATGTAATAAAATCAAAGCTTATCTTAACTTAACGAAAAACCCCGAATGAAGTTTACAAGCTCTGAACGCTATGTTGCTACCGATGATTTAGCCCTTGCCGTGAATGCTGCCGTTACCTTGGGGCGCCCGCTACTGATAAAAGGCGAGCCGGGTACCGGCAAAACCATGTTAGCTGAGGAAGTAGCCAAAACTTTAGGTAAAAAGTTGTTCCAGTGGCACATTAAAAGCACGACCAAAGCGCAACAAGGTCTGTATGAATATGATGCAGTTTCACGCTTGCGCGATTCGCAGTTAGGTGAAGACAGAGTAGCCGATGTAGCCAATTACATCACGCGCGGCAGTGTTTGGGAAGCATTTGCAGCCGATGAGCAAGCCGTGCTTCTCATTGATGAAATTGACAAGGCCGATATTGAGTTTCCGAATGATTTACTGCGTGAATTAGACCGCATGGAATTTTATGTTTATGAAACTAAAACAACTATCGTAGCCAAACATCGCCCCATCATTATTATTACTAGCAATAACGAAAAAGAACTGCCAGATGCGTTTTTGCGGCGCTGTTTTTTCCACTATATTCGGTTTCCTGATGCAGCCACAATGCAGCAAATTGTTGATGTGCATTTTCCAAACTTGAAAAAAAATCTTCTTAAAGAAGCAATGGAAGTGTTTTTTAACCTGCGCGACATGCCTGGTCTTCGTAAAAAACCATCGACCTCCGAGTTACTCGATTGGATTAAGTTGCTGGTAGCCGAAGATATTCCACCAGAGGCACTAAAAACCAACGATGTTGCTAAGCTCACACCGCCTTTATATGGCGCACTCATAAAAAACGAGCAGGATTTGCACTTGTTTGAGAAGTTGATTTTTATGGCAAAGCGTGGCCGATAAATTAACCACTATTGGCTGAAGAAGCTCTATTTTAGGCTTTCTTCAATCTAAATTTATGTATAAATATTCATGCTAATTGATTTTTTTCTCAGCCTAAAAAAAACTGGGCTTCCCGTATCCATCAGTGAATACCTGATGCTCTGCGAAGCGCTCAGCAAACAGGCGATTGACTACAACGTAGATGACTTCTATCTGCTTTCACGTGCCTGCCTTGTTAAGAATGAAGCGCATTTTGATCGCTTTGATCAAGCTTTTGGTGCCTATTTTAAAGGCATAGAAAACCTCTCTGCAGCGCTCAACGCGGTGCAGCCACAAACTATTCCAGAGGAATGGTTGCGCAAGCTGGCAGAAGGCGTATTGAGTGATGAAGATAAGGCAAAAGTAGAGGCTCTTGGTGGATGGGATGCGCTGATGGAAACACTGCGTAAACGCTTGGAGGAACAGAAAGCACGCCACCAAGGCGGTAGCAAATGGATTGGCACTGCAGGCACATCGCCCTTTGGTGCCTACGGTTTTAATCCCGAAGGCATACGTATTGGTCAGGATGGTTCGCGTAACCGCAGTGCGGTAAAAGTATGGGATAAACGTGAATTTAAAGACTACGATGGGGATGTGGAAATTGGGGTGCGCAATATTGCGGTTGCACTACGCCGCCTGCGAAAATTTGCTCGCCAAGGAGCAGAAGATGAGTTTGATTTAGACAATACCATCGCTGCAACCGCCAAAAACGCGGGCTTCTTGGATGTGCACATGCGCCCCGAGCGGCGCAATCGCGTAAAAGTCTTGCTGATGATGGATGTAGGCGGATCAATGGATGACTATATCCGTCAAGTTGAGGAATTATTTACAGCAGCCAAAGCCCAATTTAAGCATTTGGAGCTTTTTTATTTTCATAATTTTATTTATGAGTCTGTCTGGCGCAATAACCGTATGCGCTATTCTGATCGTATGAATACCGTGGATATTCTCAATAAATACGGCCATGATTACAAACTAATCATCGTTGGTGATGCCACCATGAGCCCGTATGAAATTTTGCAACCTGGCGGCTCTGTTGAGCATTTTAATGAAGAAACCGGCGCAGTGTGGTTAAAGCGCCTAACCGACGCCTACAAACGCGCCGCATGGATAAACCCCACTCCCCGCAATCATTGGGACTTCACCCACAGTATAAAAATTAGCCGACAGTTGATGGAGGACCGCATGTTTCCATTAACGGTATCCGGCTTAGAAAAAGCGATTGCGTGCTTAAACTGAAGTGGAGTTCACGCTACGGCGCAGAAGCGCTAATTCCGTTTGAGTTAGCCAAATCGGACGTAAATGCCGCTGTGCCTACGCCAAGGGTGTCAAACCTGCCACCATGTACGCTACGCATCACGATAACGGCTAGCTGCTGCGCAGTGTCAACCATTAGCAGCGTTTGATAGCCGTTAACGATGCCACCATGGCCGGCCAAAATGCGGTTGCCCACGCGAGTTAATTGGTTGCCAAAAGCGAATCCGCGTTCGAACTTACTATCAAATATGGGCAGCGTGCTTTCGATATGAGTTTTGGTTTTTTCGCTGATTAGGCCACCATAATCTTTAGACATTTGTGCGCCGGCCCAAATTGCCATGTCGTTGAGCGTGCTGTACAAACCGCCGCCAGCAACCCGGTAACCGCGTCCCAAGTGTTCTGCGGTGGCAAGTTCGTCATTGGGTTTTTTATTGACCAATTGAATACCGTAGGTCAAGCGGCGGGTATCGGTAATCACAAATGCTGTATCGTGCATCTGCAACGGTTTAGTCACTCGTTGCAAAATATATTCATCATAGCGCAAGCCTGATTGGCGCTGTATTGCCAGGCCTAGGAGGCCAAAGCCGACGTTGGAGTAATTTTGACGAAGCCCAGGCTCTTCGATAAACCATGCGTTTTGCAGAGCGTGCACAAGTGATTTTTCCCAATTGGCGACGGCACCGGCACCGTTGATTTCCAATTTATCCGGATCACGGCATAGGCCACCTGTATGGGTAGATAATTGGAAAACGGTGGGGGGATTGACACCCGGACGCATCTGGGAAATCAACTCAACTTCTTTGGCATAGGTGCCAATGCTAGCACCAAGCTTGAGCTTATCTTGCTCCATCAGTTGCAATAGTGCCACGGCGGTAAATTGTTTAGTCACCGAGCCGATTCTGTAGATGCTACGGTCATTGGGCGGAGCACTGGGTGCAGACCCAACGCTGCCCGACGTGGTACCCCAATGTTTTTGCCACACCAGTTTATTGCCCGATACAATTCCGACTGAAATCGCGCCCAGTGCCTCTTTTTCAAATTCTTTGTTGGTGAAGTCCTCAACCGCTTTGGCTGCATGGCTTAATGTGGGGGATAGTAAATTGTCGTTGGCTTCCGCGGGATTTCCTAGCAGTGCACAGCAGACAAGCACAAAGCTGGGCCACGCTCTAATGGCAAGGGTAGAAAGTTTCATGTCGGGTTTGCGGTGTTGGTTGGGTTAGGAGTGCCGCTTGGGTTAGCGGTTATTGGCCAAACAACATGACTTTGATCGAAGGGTTCATTGAAGAACCAAGCCGTAACGCGATCAAGCATTGGCGCCATTCCTGAACCGGGTGCGGCACCTGTTTTTGTGAAACCGTGGTCTGCATCTTCGACGCGTATCCAAGTCAAGTCACGATTACGCGTGAGCAGCTCTACGGCAAAGGCATCCATCGTTCTCGGAGCTGAGTTAGTATCTTTATCGCCAAAGGCGAGAAAGAATTTAGCGTTGGTTTTTTCTAATTTTTCGTATGGAAAGGGCGTAAACTTATCTGCCCAGTAGCGATGCGGATGCCCAAACACTATTTTTTCTGCGCTTTGAGGATCGCTCGATACATCGCGCCATGCCTGTGTTACGCGCCGCGTCTGTTCCGATTTGCTGCCACCCCCGCTAGCAATAAATCCCTCGCTCGAAAACGCCATGTCATAAAAGCTGAGCAGTTGTGAAGCTGGCACGGCCGCTAGTGCCGCAACATGAGAAATATCTGGGTGTTGTAAGGCGAGTCGTACCGCAAACACCGCGCCTTCCGAGTGCCCCAATGCTAAAATCGCCTTCGGGTTTTTGCCTCGCAACGCAATTGCACCTTTCAGTGCGGTGCCGATAGCGGCTAACCAGCGTTCGCCTGTTTGTTCTCTGCGAAACTCCTGAGAACAACTGTCTGTGCTGCCAGGATTTGTAGGAGAGTCGAATAGGTTTACGCCAGGCTTATCAATGAGCAAAATCTGGGCGCGTCCGTTATTTGCCCGGCGCACTAGGCCATGCCAAGAACCCGCAACCTTACCATCACGCAGCATAAAGTTTGATGCGCAGCCAGAGCCTTGCAATATGACCATTAATGGTCGTTCGTCGGTTGCAGTTTTGTCCGTAAGATAGAATTGAATATGGCGCCCTAGATTGTCTTTAGATTCATACGCTGCATATGGAAACGACGCTGGGAACTCTTTAATATCCCGTGCTACCGGCAATGATTGGGCGTGGCTTGCCGTACTCCAGTTGATTGTATTGAGTAGCGCCAAAAGTATCGATATAACAACTATTCTGATCTTAAGTTTCATGCTCGTATCCTCGCGAATTGGTTGTGGGAAAATAAATTTTTAGTATGTCGCCAAAAGTTTCTGGACATTTTCAAATACGGAATCTACTGCATCAGTTCCACTGTTGGCTGCCATGAGTGTGATGCGCTGCGTTGCGACGTCGATCAAAAATTTTGCGCGAGAACGGCCGTTGCTCCCCGTATGCATGAGCGTAATCTGCCGAGATTTTGGCTGTGTTATGACTTGTACGCCCAGTCCGTACTCTGTGGAGTTGTTGAGTATTTTTGGCGTGAGCATCGTTCGAAAACTGGTGGTATTCAAATATGCGGAGTTACCTCTAGCGCCATCAAGCAACATTTGGCAGAACTTTGCCCAATCTTGCAAACTTGCATGCATTAGCCCTGCGGGTCCGTAGTAACTGGGCAAATCCGCATTTACTTCGTAGGGTTCGACGGGGACTAAGGAAGCATGTACAAACCACTTATACTGCAATCGGTGTCCTCGCGGTTGCGTAGCCATAGCGCTATGTTGGGGCACACTAAAGCCGGCGGTGTGCATCTGCAACGGTTCAAATACTTCTTCGCGCATCAACTGCGTCCATGTTTTTCCAGTAGCGTGCGTTGCAATTGCCGCTGCAGTGATATAGCCGTAGTTTGAATATTGGAAGGCCTTCCCCGGTAAAAAAGTAGGGCGTTGTTCGAGAGCGTATGACGCCGCTTGTAAAAGTAGCCGATTCTCCCTGTTGGACACAGCTAAAAAACGCTTCTCTGTATCACTCTTTAGTCCAGTCAGAAGATCAGCCTCTATGACGCCAGAGGAATGGGATAACAACTGCTGCAATGTTGCATCATGCAATTCAGGGTGCAGATGCGGCCGCATGGTGCTGGGAAGCGACGTGGCAATTGTTTGATCTAGTCGTAAGATGCCGCGCTCCGCTAATCTAAGGATCATCGCTGCAGTCATCGCCTTGCTGCATGAACCAAGATGCCAACGATCCGTTTTCGTTGCAAGTGTCGCCGTTCCTAGGCGTTGGACCCCTTGCGTGAGTTCATACGCGGGTGCACCGTTTTTCCACAGACCAACTGCGAGCGCCGGGACACCGCTATCCGTGAACAGGGTCTGCAGCGCAGTGGTGAGTGCTCTATCTTTTTGAGAGGCACTGGCGTTGATACCGGCAAACCACATCAACATACAAAAGCCGAACCTGCCGAGCTTTACTGCACAGAAATTCGTCGGCATAAATTTTGATAACAACATAGTCGCTCCTCGGATCACATTATTGTTTAAACCCAAGCAATCAATTCATTAACATTGAATTTCATTTTTCCCAATAACGGTAAGTCTAAAAATTCGATTACTCATCGCTGAGCGTGGCGTTATTCATATCGGACTCCTCTCGCGTGTAGGCAAGTAGGTCTGCCGGCTGACAATCTAGTACAAAGCAGATTTTCGCCAGCGTTGCAAAGCGTAAGCCGCGGACTTTACCTGAACGAAATAGCGATATTTGCGTTTCGCTAATGCCAATTTGTTCGGTTAGGTATTTCGCGGTCACACCACGTTGCGCGAGCACGTGGTCTAAGGTAATTCGTACCGCCATTACATAAACTCCTCAAGCTCGGTTTTAAGCGCGGCTGTCTCAAGTTCAAGTTCTTCTTTGCGTCGAATGATGGGCGCGAGTGCCACCAATGCCAGCCCAACTACAAATAGCGTAACTGCAGGAACGAAGAAAATAACGAAGTTTCCCGATTTGGTTGGTGGTGCCAAAATAAAATTCACGATTGGGAATGTAGTAGCCAGCGAGCCCAGCACTAGCGCCCATCCTACACTCGCGATAGCTTTGGTCAACCACATAGGCTGGTGAGAGTTTTCATTGCCGAGCCGCGCGAATAAGTTTCGTAGTGACCAGACTGCCCATAGATAAAAAGCGCCAGGTAACCAATTGAGAATCCATGCTGTTGGCACTGACGCTGCACGCGAAATTTTTAAACCAATCTCAAGTGCAAATAGACCCATTAGAGCAGCAATGGTAACGCACACAATAGTGCCTATGCGCCGATACATTCGGTTACGCGCACGAAACTGCGCCAACTGTGTTGAAAGATTTGGCATTTAAAACTCCCTTCTGTTGAGATGTAATAACATCATAAATAATGCTATGCATGCGCCAAAGATACTTAGGAATAGGGCATCTTCGAGCCTTTGCCCGTTTTGAATTACAACCATGCTCGGCAATGCCCACGGC
>JANMDR010000170.1:0-15701 GCA_031376425.1 Betaproteobacteria bacterium | reverse complement strand
ATCAGTTTGAAAGTCTGGGCGCTGCGAAAAATGCCAATACCATTCCAGCGGGCTGGAGGCATTATTTTCATCATCTTGCCGCAACGCGGCGGCAAGATTTAGGGGTTCAGCATCCAAAGTTAGTTCCGATGCCTTGGTTTTGTGGAGTTAGTTTTTGCAGGATAAATAGCAGCAAATTACATATTCAACGTACGTTTGTCCACCGCTAATGCCGCTTCACGCACAGCTTCGGATAATGTTGGATGTCCATGCACAATCCGCGCAATATCCTCACTAGCGGCGTGGAATTCCATAGCCACCACCACTTCAGAAATCAACTCTGAGGCATGTGCATGAATAATATGACAGCCCAAAACGCGATCAGTTTTAGCATCCGCAATCATCTTCACAAAGCCGTTGGCAGCGCCCATACCCAAGGCACGGCCATTGGCGGCAAACGGGAATGATCCAGTTTTAACGGCAATACCTTCAGCAGCACATTGCTGCTCAGTTTTACCAGCCCACGCAATTTCAGGAGATGTATAAATAATCCACGGAATACAATCATAGTTAATATGCGGTTTTTGACCCGCTAACATTTCCGCAACAGCCACACCCTCATCCTCTGCTTTATGCGCCAGCATAGGGCCGCGAATGACGTCGCCGATGGCATAAACCCGTGCTAGGTTAGTACGACAATGATCATCAGCTTCAATCATGCCACGGTCGGTAAGTTTTAAGCCCACGTTTTCAGCGCCTAAGCCATCTGTATTTGGTACGCGACCCACAGATACGATCAACTTATCGCAATCGTACTTTTGCGCCAAGCCTTTATCGTCTGTGTATTCAATGCTAACACCAGATTTGTTTTGAGCTACTTTACCAATTTTTACGCCGAGCTTAATATTCATGCCCTGCTCTTTGGTAAACACTTTCCAGGCTTCTTTTTGAATTGCGTCGTCCGTGGCTGCTAGAAAAGTAGGCATGGCTTCCAGTACCGTGACTTCCGCACCCAAGCGCCGCCATACACTGCCAAGTTCAAGCCCAATTACACCCGCGCCAATCACACCCAATTTCTTCGGTGCTGCGCCGAACATGAGCGCGCCTTCGTTATCGCAAATGGTGATGTTATCCACCGGAATATTTGGTAAATGCCGCGCCTTAGAACCCGTAGCAATAATTACGCTTCTGGCGGTGACCGTTTCTTTGGCGGTGCCATTGCTAACTTCAATGGTGTACACATCACCAGCCGAAATAAATTTACCAAAGCCCTTTAACCAAGTTACTTTATTTTTGCGAAACAAAAACTCAATACCTTTAGTCATCTTGGCAACGATACCGTCTTTACGCGCCTGCATTTTTGGCACGTCTACTTTAATGCCGCTAGCGGTAATGCCGTGATCCACAAAATGATGCTCAAGCTGCTCTAAATTTTCGCTAGATTGCAGCAGCGCTTTTGATGGAATACAGCCCACATTTAGGCACGTGCCGCCCAATGCCATTTCGCCTTTGGGGTTCTTCCAGCCTTCAATACAGGCCACGCTCATCCCCAATTGCGCCGCACGAATAGCGGCAATATAACCACCTGGCCCGGCACCGATAACGACGACATCAAATTGCTTTGACATAATTTTCTCTAACTTAAAAATGAAGGAATAAAAACCTAATGCAACCACACGCGCGATACGTAAACCCCAAGCCCCGCGCAAAAACCAATCAAAATTGGGGACGTACGCTTCATCCAAAATGGCGGATGTTTAAAAAATTTTAGCACCGATAAAGATACAAAAATTGCGATACCCACACCAATTGCTGCAGCAAAATTTCGCGGTATAAAGTGCTGTAAAAATCGATCTGCGAATACCGCGCCTAACCCTGTTAATAGGGCACCTGCGAGGAAAAATAAAGCCTGCTTGAGCAAACCAGCAGGCTTAAATTTTAACTTTGCCATGCGCCCTTATAGTTTATGACCTAACTCAAATATCTAGCAATAAACGGCTTGGATCTTCAAGTGCTTCCTTCATTGCCACCAATGACAACACTGCTTCGCGGCCATCGATAATCCGATGATCGTAGCTCATCGCGAGATAGTTCATTGGGCGAATAACGATTTGACCGTTTTCAACCACCGCGCGTTCTTTGGTCGCGTGCACACCCAAAATTGCCGATTGTGGCGGGTTAATGATTGGGGTGGAGAGCATAGAGCCAAATACACCGCCGTTAGAAATAGAGAACGTGCCGCCGGTGAGGTCTTGAATAGTGAGCTTACCGTCCTTCGCTTTTTGACCAAACTCAGCAATTTTCTTTTCAATATCGGCAATCGACATTTGATCAACATCACGCAAAACCGGCACAACCAAGCCGCGATCCGTTCCTACGGCAATACCAATATCATAGTAACCGTGATATACGATGTCTGTGCCATCAACGCTGGCGTTTACGACTGGAAACTTCTTTAAACCATGTACTGCTGCCTTAACGAAGAAGGACATAAAGCCAAGCTTTACGCCGTGCTCTTTCTCAAACTTTTCTTTGTACTTATTGCGCAAATCAATTACTGGCGCCATATTAACTTCATTGAATGTCGTCAAAATGGCATTGGTGGATTGCGACTGCAATAAGCGCTCTGCTACCCGTGCGCGTAAGCGCGACATTGGTACACGTTGCTCCGGGCGCGCACCGAGGTTAAGCGCTACAGCAGGTGCCGCAACTGCAGGTTTTGGTGCAGCAGCAGGTACAGTGGCAGGTACGGTGGCAGGTACGGTGGCAGGTGCAGCTGCTTTAGCAACCACATCTTCTTTCGTAATACGACCACCACGACCAGTTCCAGCGACATCGGCGGCGCTAACACCGGTTTCAGCAGCAATTTTGGCAGCGGCTGGGCTCATGGCAGCAGCACTGGCGGCGGCAGGGGGGGTGGCAACAGCGGTAGGGGCGGCAACAGCAGGCGCGACTGCGGCGGCAGTAGCGGGCGCATCAGCCGCTTTGCCTTCAGTATCAATCATCGCAATGATTTCGCCACTGACTACCAAGCCCTTGTCGGCTTTAAGAATTTTAGTGATTACGCCATCAGCCGGTGCCGGAAGCTCCATCACCACTTTATCAGTTTCGATATCGATCAAATTTTCGTCACGCTTAACAGCTTGGCCTTCGCGCTTATGCCAAGAAACCAATGTAGCTTCGGCGACTGATTCAGAAAGCTGGGGGACTTTTACCTCGATGAGCATATTTTTTCCTTCGAAAATTTGAATGACGACACTGCGCAGTGATACCGCATTATTTTAAACGAATCTTACTTTTTTACTTCGGCCACAGCCCACGACAACGCCGCATTCACGAGCTCTTTTTGCTGTTCATTGTGTTTAGCTAAATAACCAACCGCTGGCGATGCCGATGACGGACGACCCGCATAAGACAAGGTGTGATCAGCAGTCATATTACGCATTAAATAGTGCTGAATGCGGTGCCATGCGCCCTGATTACCCGGCTCTTCTTGCGCCCAAACGATACTCTTTGCATTTGGATAATGCGCCAATTGTGCGGCAAATTCTTCATGCGGGAAGGGATAAAGCTGCTCGATACGAATCACCGCAATATTATCAATTTCACGCTTTTGGCGCTCAGCCACTAAATCGTAATAAACCTTACCCGAACACACCACTACGCGATTAACCTTCTTTGCTGCAATTTTTTCAGTCTCACCAATGACCACTTCAAACTTGCCTTTAGAAAGATCTTCCAAGCTCGACATTGCTTCTTTCTTGCGCAGCAAGCTCTTCGGCATCATCACAATCAAAGGCTTACGCATTTTGCGAATTGATTGGCGGCGGATCATGTGGAATAGTTGCGCCGCTGTAGACGGCACCACCACTTGAATATTGTGCTCAGCACAAAGCTGCAAGAAGCGCTCTAGCCGTGCCGATGAGTGCTCCGGCCCCTGACCTTCGTAGCCATGCGGCAGGAACATACACAGACCGCACAAGCGCGCCCATTTGGTTTCGCCACTGGCAATAAATTGATCAATAACTACCTGCGCACCGTTAGCGAAGTCACCAAACTGCGCTTCCCATATTACCAACTCAAATGGCTGCGCAGTGGCATATCCATATTCGAACGCCAGCACCGCTTCTTCGGAAAGTAAGGAATCAATAACGGTAAATGTACCCTGCTTTTCTTGAATATTTTGTAGCGGTAAATAAATACCGGAATCCCATTTTTCGCGATTTTGATCATGCAATACCGCATGACGATGCGCAAACGTGCCGCGACCACAATCTTGACCGCTCAAGCGCACTGGCGTGCCAATTGAAACCAATGAAGCATAAGCTAAGTTCTCTGCCATACCCCAATCGAGCGGTAGCTCACCTACGCCCATTTTACGGCGCGTTTCGAGCAATTTATCCACCGACATATGCGCTTTAAAATCAGATGGAATTTGCGTGAGCCGCGCACTTAAGCGCTGCAACTCCGCCATCGGCAAGGAAGTGTCCGCCGGTGCGCGCCAATCCACGCCCAAATACGGTGCCCAATCCACCGCCAAGGTCGGTTTTAAGCCGTACAAGATTTTAGTGTTGGTGCTTTTTCCAGCATCTAAACGTGCGCGGATATTGGTGACCAACTCGTCACCGTGGGTAGCGCTAATGATGCCTTCTGCCACTAATTTGTCAGCGTACAATCTGCGTGTACCAGGATGCTGGGCAATTTTCTTGTACATCAATGGTTGCGTTACAAACGGTTCGTCCTGCTCGTTATGACCAAGTTTGCGGAAGCAAACCATATCGATAACGATATCTTTATTAAATTTGATGCGATATTCCAGCGCAATGCGAGTGACGGCGATAACGGCCTCTGGCGAATCCGCATTCACGTGGAACACCGGTGCTTCAATCATTTTGGCAATATCGGTGCAGTAAAGCGATGAACGGGTATCGCGTGTATCAGAGGTGGTGAACCCTACTTGGTTATTCACCACAATGTGAATCGTACCGCCAGTTTTATAGCCGCGCGTCTGCGATAGCGCCATGGTTTCCATCACCACGCCCTGCCCCGCAAAGGCAGCATCACCGTGAATAACAATTGGCAGCACTTCATTGCCAGTCATGTCACCGCGACGACGCTGCCGCGCGCGCACAGAACCCTCTACTACTGGGCTAACAATTTCTAAATGCGATGGATTAAACGCCAACGTTAAATGTACAGCACCACCAGCGGTTTGAATATCGGATGAGAAGCCCTGATGGTACTTAACGTCACCTGAGCCATGATCGTTATCAGCATGTTTACCTTCAAATTCCGCGAATAAATCAGCGGGAATTTTACCTAGGCTATTCACCAAAATATTTAAGCGGCCACGATGCGCCATCGCCACAACCACTTCTTTGGTACCATGCGCGCCAGAGTTAGCGATGAGTTCATCGACCAATGGAATCAGCGTTTCACCGCCCTCAAGTGAGAAGCGCTTTTGCCCCACATAACGGGTGTGCAGATAACGCTCAAGTGTTTCGGCTGCCGTTAAGCGATCTAAAATAAAGTGTTTTTCTTCTTTGCTCAATGCCGGCTGCGATTGGATAGCTTCAAACTTGCCCTGAATCCAGCGCTTTTGCTCGGTGGAACTGATATACATATACTCAACACCAACATCACCGCAATAAGTACGTTTTACTGCTTTTATAATTTCTGCAAGCGTGGCTTTATCAGCGCTACCATTGATTTTGCCTTGCCAAGAACCGATACCAAATTCAAGATTTAAATCCGCATCCGTTAAACCGTAAAAGCTCAGTTCCAATTCTGGTACCGGCAATTTATCCATGCGTTTTAGTGGATCAAGATTCGAGTGCCGCGCACCCAATACGCGATGGGCGCGAATGTATTGCAAAACCCGAAATGATTTTTTGCTATCGCCGGAATCACTGCCACCTACGTTGACGTAGGCAATACGCGTACTACCTTGCTTAGCCTGCGCCTCGAATGCGGCAATGACGGGGCTATGCGCCACGTCTTTATTAGCATTACCAGCTACATTGGGCAGTGCCTCAAACTGGCTACGCCATTGCTCTGGCACAGAAGTAGGGTCAGCTAAAAACTGCTCGTATAGTTCTTCAATATAGGGTGCGTTGGCACCATTAAATAAAGACGACTCTTGATATTCACGCATCATTTTTAGGTTTCCTCCGAGCCAATTCGGCTACGATTTTTTTGAATCTAACTTTTTATCGCCGCCTATAGATTCCCTATTTCCCCGCAAGTGGGCTACCTTCGGGTCGTAGGGCATTTACAGGGGTTAATTACTAGAATTAAGCAGTAATTTATCGCGTAATATCCCGACGCACTGAACCCGCATAAAGCTGGCGTGGGCGACCAATTTTATATTCTGGATCGGCAATCATTTCATTTAATTGTGCAATCCAGCCTACGGTTCTGGCGAGTGCAAAAATAGCTGTAAACAAAGGCACCGGAATGCCTAATGCTTTTTGCACAATACCGGAATAAAAGTCTACGTTTGGATAAAGCTTGCGGGAGATAAAGTAATCATCTTCCAAAGCAATTTTTTCGAGCGACATCGCAATTTTAAACAAAGGATCATTCTGCAAGCCAAGCTCATTCAGCACTTCATGGCAAGTTTCACGCATTAAGGTCGCGCGTGGATCATGATTTTTATATACGCGATGACCAAAACCCATTAGCCGCACATTGGAGCTCTTATCTTTTACCTGTGTGATGAAATCGCCAATTTTGGCTTCGCCACCATTTTTCTGAATATCGTAAAGCATATTTAACGCCGCTTCATTCGCACCACCGTGTGCAGGCCCCCATAAACAGGCGACACCCGCTGCAATAGCCGCAAATGGATTGGTGCCAGAACTTGCGCACATGCGTACAGTGGAGGTTGATGCATTTTGCTCATGATCCGCATGCAAAATAAAAATACGGTCTAATGCGCGCACCAGCACGTCATTCACTTTATATTCTTCGCATGGATTGCTGAACATCATGCGCATAAAGTTTTGAGTATAGGAAAGATCATTTTTTGGGTAAATATAGGGTTGACCTACCGTATATTTATAAGCCATTGATACCAACGTGGGCATTTTGGCAATGAGGCGAATCGCCGAAATCTCGCGTTGCGCAGCATCATGCAAATTAATCGAATCAGGGTAGAAGGCTGACAATGCACCCACCATGCCAGTCATGACTGCCATGGGATGGGCATCGCGACGGAAGCCGCGCATAAAAAACTGCATCTGCTCGTTCACCATCGTATGCATGGTGACTTTATTATTAAAGTCAGTTTTCTGTTCTGGGTTGGGAAGTTCGCCCTTGAGCAAGAGATAGCAAACTTCTAAAAAGTCGCATTTATTAGCTAATTGCTCAATAGGGTAGCCGCGATAGAGCAGTTCACCCTTATCGCCATCAATATAGGTAATTGATGAATTGCATGATGCTGTGGAGAGAAAACCCGGATCATAGGTAAACATACCTGTCTGACCATAGAGCTTACGGATATCGATTACATCAGGGCCTATAGAGCCGCTATAAATCGGCATTTCAATCGATTTTCCATCACCATAGGACAGCGTAGCTTTACCTTTTTCAATCATCGCGCTCATTGAATTCTCCAGATTTTTTTCGTAATGTGATTCGATAAAATTGCCAATTTTTGGCGGGTCGTTCTATATTTAGTGCGGATTTATTTGCTTAGCCGTAGGTGTTTAGTTTTCCCGCTGAAGCTGCCACTATTCTATCTGCTATCGGTTGCAGCGCAGTTGATGCGCATTTTTTTCTTCCCATCAATATTTCCAGTAGTTCGTTGTCGCCTAATGCCAGCAACAAATCAAGCTGTTGTAATTCATCAGGCGCTAAAGCCATTAATTCCAAATCAAAAAAACGTCCCAGCAAAATATCATTTTCCAATAAACCGCGCCGCGCGTGCCAACGAATACGGTCATAAATTCGATCATCCACCGCTATTTACCTTTTGCCTTGATACGGTTAACCATGTTCATTTCGCGTATGCGCTTTAACTCAGCATCGCGCACCCACATACGCTCAATGGACGCGACCTTTTCTTCCCACGTCAACGATTGCGCCTGCTTACGCCACGCTGCTTTAGCCTTGACTACATACTCAAGTGCGGCATCAAATTTAGCCGTATCTACTGACATATTGCTCCCAGCGTTCCTCAAGTTTATATTTGTGCACAAGTTTTTTTAAAGCGTCTACTTCAACAACTCCAGCCTCTAACAACGCGTTTATCCGTTGATAATCCTTAGCCCTACCAGTTTGCAAAGCAATTGCGCACAAATAGTCAGCACTAATTACCGGCACCACAACTTCATGAAATTGCTGTTCAATTGCTGCAGTTAACGCTTCTTCAACCAGTGGTGTGTACGCGGGCAAAATTTGTACAGGCCAACCATGCAACACCACATGTTCATTTTTAACTACGCCACCTAGCTGTTTGAGTCGTTCGTAAAGCGGTGTCAACACCAACAGTCCTGACGGTGCCACTTGCAAAAAAGCAAAAATATCTAAATCTTCAGTAGCCACTGCTTCTATATAAAAACTTGCTGCTACTGCGCCACCAATTGCAAATTGCCCAATAGTGCCTTCGGAACGTAATTTCAATAAAACTTCCAAAGTGCTCTTCATTTATTGCCCCTACAAACACCATTATTCAAATTCAAAAAACTCTGAAGATACTATATTTCAGACATCTTCAGGCATATCGTAAACACGCTAAATAGCGCGCTTAACCAACATCTCTTTGATTTTACCAATCGCTAGCGATGGATTCAGGCCTTTTGGACATACATCCACGCAATTCATGATGGTGTGACAGCGGAATAGTCGGTACGGATCTTCCAAATTATCCAAGCGCTCATTGGTAGCGTGGTCACGCGTGTCCGCGATAAAGCGATAGGCCGCCAACAATCCTGCGGGGCCTACAAATTTATCAGGATTCCACCAAAACGATGGGCAGCTTGTGGAGCAACAGGCACACAAAATACACTCATAGAGGCCATCTAATTCCAAACGCTCTGTAGGGCTTTGCAAGCGTTCTTTTTCTGGCGGCGGTTCGTTATTTTGAACGAATGGCTTAATGGAATGGTATTGCTTAAAAAACTGCGTCATATCCACAATTAAATCGCGAATAATTGGCAAACCTGGCAACGGTTTAAGCTCCACCGGTTCTTTTAAATCAGCAATTTTGGTGATGCAGGCTAAGCCATTTTTGCCATTGATATTCATAGCATCGGAACCACAAACACCTTCGCGGCACGACTTACGCAATGCCAAGGTGTCGTCGATACTTTTAATCCGAATTAACGCATCCAGCAACATACGGTCGCTAGGTTCAAGTGCGACGTCATATTCCTTAAAATAGGGCTTTGCGTCGGTATCAGGGTCATAACGATAAATTTTAAATTTCATGATCTTCAGCCTTTAGTAGGTACGTGCTTTAGGTGCAAAGCTCTCTACTGTTAATGGGTTTAAATTCACCGGTTTATAGGCAAGTTTATTGCCATCCTTGTACCAAAGCGTGTGCTTGAGCCATTCCTTGTCGTTGCGGCCGGCCACGTTTTCTTTGGTGTCATGAAAATCTGCGCGATCATGTGCGCCACGGGTTTCTTTGCGCGCTTCGGCAGAAATCATGGTGGCTAGTGCAACCTCAATCAAATTATCGAGCTCTAGCGCCTCAATACGCGCGGTATTAAACACTTTGCTCTTATCTTTAATTTGCGTCCGTTTGGCACGTTCCGCAATTTCCTTAATTTGCGCAACCCCCTTTTCCAACATATCTGGAAAACGGAATACACCACAGTGCATTTGCATGGTTTGACGCATCGCGTCACCCACCACAGACACCGATTCACCCCCAGTTTGGTTATCCAAACGCGCTAGGCGATCAAGCGATACTTGCCCGGCGTTAGCGGGTAGTGGCAAGTGATTAGGATTAGCTTTGATAAATTCGATCATCGAATCACCCGATGATTTGCCCATCACCAATAAATCCGTCAATGAATTTGTACCCAAACGATTGGCACCATGAATTGACGCGCAACCACACTCACCAGCAGCATAAAATCCCTTCACCAAAGCATTCGGGTTGCCGTCTTTCGGCACGACCACTTCGCCACGATAATTGGTTGGAATTCCGCCCATTTGATAATGGCAAGTTGGTACGACTGGAATAGGGTCTTTAGTGCAATCCACATTCGCAAATTTATGGGCAATTTCTTGAATGCCAGGCAGGCGCTTATTGATAACCTCTGGACCCAAGTGATCGAGCTTTAACAAAATATAATCTTTGTTCGGCCCAGCACCACGGCCATCTTTAATTTCAGTAGCCATCGCGCGTGAAACCACATCGCGAGACGCCAAATCTTTCATTGTTGGTGCATAACGTTCCATAAAGCGTTCGCCTTGGCCATTGAGCAAGATACCGCCCTCGCCGCGCACACCTTCGGTAATTAGCACACCTGCACCGGCCACTCCAGTTGGGTGAAATTGCCAGAACTCCATATCTTCTAGGGGAATACCAGCGCGCGCTGCCATGCCAAGACCATCGCCAGTATTGATAAACGCATTGGTGCTGGAAGCATAAATACGCCCCGCCCCACCGGTGGCAAACAGTGTTGCTTTGGCATGGAATACCATAGTTTCGCCAGTTTCCATTTCCATGGCTGTTACACCGAGCACATTACCTTCGTCATCACGAATTAAATCTAATGCCATCCACTCAACAAAGAACTGGGTGTTGGCAAACACATTGCGTTGATACAGGGTGTGCAACATGGCGTGGCCAGTACGGTCTGCGGCTGCGCAAGAGCGCTGCACCGGCTTTTCGCCAAAGTTTTGGCTATGGCCACCGAAGGGGCGCTGGTAAATGGTGCCATCGTCATTACGATCAAAGGGCATACCAAAATGCTCTAACTCAATGACGGCCTCGGGGGCTTTTTTGCACATGAATTCAATGGCGTCCTGATCACCTAGCCAATCCGAGCCTTTAATGGTGTCATACATATGCCAGTGCCAGTTATCCTCGCCCATATTGCCAAGAGCGGCACCAACGCCGCCTTGCGCAGCTACAGTGTGAGAACGGGTAGGAAATACTTTTGAAAGCACCGCGACTTTGAGTCCTGCGGTAGATAATTGCAAAGCTGCCCGGAGGCCGGATCCGCCGGCACCGACGACAACCGCGTCAAACTTACGAACGGGTAGCGCCATTAATTACTCCTAGTTAAACCATTTAAAAAAACTACGACCATAAAATAGATACAGACCAAATCGTACATGCAACTAAAAACACAATTACCCCCATCTGCAACATGAGTTTCAAACCAGCAGGCTTGACATAATCCATGATGATGTCGCGCGCACCTACGAAAGCATGCAGATACAGCGAGAATAAAAATAACAACGTGAGTACTCTAAAAGCTGTGTTACGGAACAAGGCTTTCCAGCTTGCAAAATTTACATCACCACTGCTTATAAGCAAGCCAATTAACACTAGGGTAAACACCACCATAATCACTGCCGTGACCCGCTGCATCAACCAGCCTTTCAGCCCGTAATGCGCGCCAACTGGCGTTCTATCTACTTTTGCGGCTACCATATTTTCCACCCGATGAATGCAGTAATAACAATTCCGGCAATGAGTACAACCTGCGCTGAGATGCGTGCTTTATTTTTTTCCATTGCGATATGCATATCCATCACCAAATACCGAATGCCTGCGCAAAAGTGATGCACATAAGCCCAGATGAAGCCGATAATAATCAGCTTAACGATAGGATGGGCAAAAATAGATTTCCAGTGTTGGAAATTAAACTCACTAGACAGAGAGCTTTGCGTGATATACAACGCCGCCGGAATAAAAAACAGAAATAAAATAATGCCGGTTATACGATGGAAGATGGACACCAAGCCCGCCAGTGGCAAGTTCATCAAATTTAAATCGTAATACTTCGGGCGGGGTTTTTTAACGATTGCTTTGGCTGTGGACATGAGTATTTACCTAGCGAGCTTTAAGGAACTGGCTGTGCGAGAAGCGCAAAGCCTTGTGATGCGAAGGAGTTTTACTGAAATTCCAGTTTGCGAAGCCGCTTTTGAAGAAAAAACAGCAAGTGCAACAATAAACCTTTACACCAAGATCATAATTTTAATGCCTTTTTGCCCCTCATGCGCAAAACTGATAGTGTAAATGCACCTTTAATCTGCCCTAAATGCGGTATCAAGCAATAAAACCACAGGCGAAACGCAATTGCACATTCAAAACCGATAAAAACGGTTAAGCTAATTACGCATTCCGTTTAATTTACTTACAACCCCCTGCTCACATAACACCCATGGAGGCACTATGCGCCCAATCCTGCAACTTTTAACAGCACTAATCATTTCCATAAGCGTCGCTACCACGGCTTTTGCAGAAGATAAAGTCGTGTACCACATTGATGACGCCGCCACCCAAGCCACCAAAGGTTTGCGCAATATTCGCAACCATTTAGATGTCGCACCAGAAACTAAAATCGTCGTCGTCACTCACGCCAACGGCGTTGATTTCTTGATGGAAGGGGTCAAGGACGCGAAAAACGCCGACATCGACTATGCAGCCCTAGTCAGCGCCCTAAAATCACGCGGTGTCCAGTTTGAGGTATGCGAAATTACGCTTAAAAACCGCAACTTAAAACGCGATAAATTTATTCTCGAAGCCAGCTTCACGCCGTCGGGTGTTGTGCGCATCGCACAGTTACAAAGCCGCGAAAAATTTGCGTATATTAAGCCATGATCGCGACGTGTTTTTATCGCTAATAGCAACAAACGCGTCGCAACGCATAAGCAAGTGGCAATCGAATTTGTGAAGGCCAATTTTGAAGTTTTTCCTTTCGCAAAACCATGGCTATACATTGGATTAGCACTACACTTTTAAAATTAAAAATGCCTGTGGCGCTAATCCACAGGCATTCATTTAGTGCTACAACAGTAATGGTTTATAAGCTAAAACATCGCTTCTTCCATCTGCGCGATGCTCGACCCACCAGTAATCAAGGCATCCGCAAAGCCACCGGCTTTGGTCATGATGTGATCGCCATAAAAACGTGCGGTGATGATTTTAGTTTTTAGGAATTGCGTATCACCTTCGCCTGCGCTTAACTGCTTCGCTGCGACCGCTGCACCGCGTGCCATCATCCATCCGCCGGTTACGGTGCCCATTAAGTGTAGATAGGGTACGGCACCGGCAAATACGCTTGCTTGATCGGTTGGGAAGGTACTTACAATCCAATCTGTAGCGCGTTTGGCTTCGGCGATTCCTAGGCTTAACGCTTTGCCTAATGCTTTCAAATTGACATCGCTTGAGGCCTCTAGCAGCGGCGGTAATTTTGCCATTTCTGCTAGTAAGGCGAATGCCGTTTGGCCTTGCTCGCGCCCTACTTTGCGACCCACTAAATCATTGGCCTGAATTCCTGTGGTGCCTTCGTAGATGGTTGAAATACGTGCATCTCTAAGGTATTGGGCAGCTCCAGTTTCTTCAATAAAGCCCATGCCACCATGAATTTGCACGCCTAATGAAGCTACATCAATACCAACTTCGGTACTGAAGCCTTTAACGACTGGAATCATTAAATCAACCAAGGCTTGATTCAAACGCTTTTGCGCAACGTCGGTGGAGCGTTCTGCGATATCCAAACACGCGGATGTCCAGTAACACAGTGCACGGGTACATTCAGCGTAAGCACGCATGGTGAGCAGCATGCGTTTCACATCGGGGTGATGAATAATGGCGACTGATTTTGGGTTGCCCGGCATTGGCGTAACGGGGCGACCTTGCACCCGTTCGCGCGCCCATACGAGTGCATGTTGGTATGCGCGTTCAGCGGTGGATACACCTTCTAGGCCTACACCCAAACGAGCGGCATTCATCATGACAAACATGTATTCCAAACCACGGTTTGGCTCGCCTACTACGTAGCCAGTGGCACCGCCCGCATCGCCATAAACCATCACACAGGTTGGGCTGGCATGGATACCCATTTTGTGCTCAATAGATACGCATTTCACGTCGTTACGCTCACCCAATGAGCCATCAGCGTTCACGTTTACTTTTGGTACAACAAATAAAGAAATACCCTTCACACCTTCGGGTGCACCCTCAATACGGGCTAGCACCAGATGGATGATGTTTTCTGTGTAATCATGCTCACCATAGGTGATAAATATTTTTTGACCAGTAATTTTGTAGGTGCCGTCGGCTTGCGGTATGGCTTTGCTACGCACGAGCGCTAGATCGGAACCGGCTTGCGGCTCAGTTAAATTCATAGTGCCAGTCCATTTGCCCGCCACCATGTTTGGCATAAACTTGGCGCGCAATTCTACTGAGCCATGCTCTTCTAGGGCAGCCAATGCGCCGTGGGTGAGCAAGGGGCAAAGTTTAAAGGCCATATTGGCACTGCCCCACATTTCATTGGTTGCAGTATCAATTAAGTGCGGCAAGCCTTGGCCGCCAAACTCTACTGGGGAGGCTAACTGGTTCCATCCGGCTTCGGTAAATTTCCAATAGGCTTCTTTAAAACCGGGTGTGGTGGTCACGGCATTATTGGCCCACTTTGCGCCATTTTTGTCGCCCACCGTGTTAAGTGGTGCCAAGACATCTTTGGCAAATTTAGAAGCTTCATCAAAAATTGAATCTACTAAATCATCTGTTACTTCTTCGCAGCCAGGCAGTTTTGATACTTGATCTAAGCCAATCACGTGCTTGAGCAAGAAGGTCTGGTCTTTAACGGGGGCGTTGTAATCACTCATGATGTTTTCCTAATAGTTTTATTAAATCAAGGGGTTAGGCTAATAAAGCGCGATTACAGCGCCGCGACTAATTCCGGTACGATTTGGAAAAGATCGCCAACCAAACCATAATCGGCCACCTGAAAAATCGCCGCTTCTGGGTCTTTATTGATTGCCACGATCACTTTGCTATCCTTCATACCTGCCAAGTGCTGGATAGCGCCAGAAATTCCCACAGCAATATACAACTCCGGTGCCACAATTTTGCCCGTTTGCCCAACCTGATAATCGTTGGGTACAAAACCGGCGTCAACCGCCGCCCGTGATGCGCCCATTGCGGCACCCAGTTTATCGGCCAATGGCTCCAGCACTGCACGATATTTATCGCCATCACCCATGCCGCGCCCGCCTGACACAATGCGCTTGGCTGCCGCTAATTCAGGGCGGCTTGACTTCACTACCTCTTGGCTCAACTGCCGCGATAAGCCAGAATCAGCCGTTGTTGCGATAGCTTCAACGCTAGCGCTACCACCGCTAGATGCAGCAGCATCAAAACCCGTAGCCCGTACGGTAATGATCTTAATAGCATCGCTTGATTTTACTGTGGCAAAGGCATTACCCGCATAAATGGGGCGTACAAAAGTGTCCGCAGAATCCACGGCAATAATGTCAGAAATTTGCGCCACATCAAGTAGCGCCGCAACGCGGGGCATCAAATTTTTGCCAAAGGCGCTGGCCGCAACCAGCACATGAGAATAACCAGCAGCTAAGGATTTAACCAACGGTGCTAAATTTTCTGGCAAGCTATGCGCATACGCCACCGCATCAGCCAACAATACCTTACTAACACCTGCAACCTGTGCTGCGACGTCAGCTGCGCCTTTACAGCCTTCACCCATTACCAATACATGAATCTCGCCGCCAATTTTTATAGCAGCAGC
>JANMDR010000125.1:0-4456 GCA_031376425.1 Betaproteobacteria bacterium | reverse complement strand
GCAACCTGTGCTGCGACGTCAGCTGCGCCTTTACACCCTTCACCCATTACCAAAACATGAATCACGCCGCCAAATTTTATAGCAGCAGCGATGGCGTTGGTGGTGCCCGGCTTCAAGTTTGTTTGGTCATGTTCTGCTATTACTAATACCGCCATTTTCATTCTCCAAATTGCTCAAATTAACGTTTGGCACCATAGCCAACACTGTAGGCTGGCCTGAAGACAACCTAAAATAGGGTGTCATCAGACTGTTGAATACCATCAATTACAATACTTTGGCTTCGTTTTTAAGCTTGTCTACTAGGGCCGCCACATCAGCTACCATTACACCGCCTTTGCGTTTTGGTGGCTCCACTACCTTAAGCGTAGTTAAACGTGGCGTCACATCAACACCTAATGCTTCTGGCGTAATTACATCCAAAGGTTTTTTCTTCGCCTTCATGATATTTGGCAAGGTGGCGTAGCGCGGCGTATTTAGGCGCAAATCCGTAGTAATGATGGCCGGTAACTTGATGGCAAGTGTTTCTAAGCCACCATCAATTTCGCGTGTTACATGCGCTTCACCACTGGCAATAATCACTTTTGAGGCAAATGTTGCCTGCGGCCAGCCTAATAATGCGGCGAGCATTTGACCCGTTTGGTTTGAATCATCATCAATAGCTTGCTTACCCAAAATGACCACTTGAGGTGCTTCTTTATCTACTAAGGATTTGAGCAATTTAGCAACGGCCAATGGTTGTAAATCCACCGTTGATTCCACCAAAATAGCGCGATCAGCACCCATAGCCAGCGCCGTGCGCAGGGTTTCTTGACATTGCGTCACCCCCATTGAAACGGCCACGATTTCAGTCGCTACACCCGCTTCTTTGAGTTTTACGGCTTCCTCTATGGAAATTTCATCGAATGGATTCATCGACATTTTTACATTCGCCAACTCCACACCAGTTTGATCGGCCTTTACGCGCACTTTCACGTTGTAATCAACAACACGTTTGACGGGTACTAAAATCTTCATTTTCGACGCCTCAATACTAAAATTTGAAAAATTAAACGAGCGTTTGAATTATAGCGGAGATAATCCGCAATTGTGCACGTGCGAGCGCCGAATTTTTAGTAAATTCTCGAATTCCCGCCAACCGCGATGGAAACCACAACCAAATATGACAGTTTTGCGTTGAACCTACCCTATTCACGGGATGGCAGTACATGGCTTCGTCATTAAGGGCGTGATATTGTTTGTTCCGAGTGGGTAAAACTAGCGATCACCAGAAAAAGAGACTATAAAATGAAACCAAAACAAGTCTTAATTGTAGAAGATGACACGGCATTTCGAGCACGTTATGCCGACATTTTAGGGCGTGATATTAGCTTTAACATCGTGGCTAGCGTAGGTACCTGCGGTGAAGGCTTAGCCATGCTGGATTTGCGCAAACCTGATATCTTGTTGGTGGACTTAGGCTTACCCGATATCAGCGGTATTGAGCTTATACGCCACGCAAGTGCAACTTTACCTGACTGTGAATGCATGGTAGTGACGGTATTTGGCGATGAAGAACATGTAGTGGCGTCTATTGAAGCGGGTGCCTGTGGCTATTTGCTCAAAGATGCCACTGATCAAGATTTTTTAGGGTGCTTGCACGATCTCATTAACGGTGGCTCACCTATTAGCCCTGTCATCGCGCGACGTTTGTTGAAGCGCTTTCATGTAGATAAGTCTGCGGCGGCAGAAATGCAACATAGCTATGCAGCGGCGCGGCTGCAACGCGATGCCCTAGGCACAACAGTTAGTGCGAATTCGGATGTTTCATCGCGGGCACAAAATAGTAGCGGAGCTAACGGATCAAATAACTTAGTTCAATCCGGCGATATTGAGTTATCTGAGCGCGAAAAAGAAATTCTTACTTTAGCGTCTAAAGGCTACAACTACCCAGAAATTGGTAATTTACTCAGCATATCCCCGCACACTGTAACTACCCACGTTAAAAAATGTTATAAGAAACTAGCGGTACATTCGCGCGGTGAGGCCGTGTTTGAAGCAAATCGCATGGGGTTGATTCAAACACTATAAACTCATCTTTTTTGCGTTGATATCACCTGTGCGGTATTTTTTAAACTTCCTTGCGAACAAGGTTTTTACTTCTATGCTACGGCCTAGCCTTGTAATGGTCATCATGGCGGTAGTTTCGACGGTTTCAATCGCTGCGCCAACAGCGCCCACCAATGAAGTTCCCATCATTGCGAACAGCCGTATTATTCTGCAACATGCTGAATTCACGTTGTGGGATAAGCAATCCCTACCGCCTGAAACCGCGCAATGGGTTGATATTGCGCTTCCAGATGTTTGGCCGAAGGCAAAGCTAACAGATGCCAGCGGCAAACCTATTTTGCGCAAACCGCCAATGCTGGGGTGGTACAAAATACGTTTTATAGCGCTTGCCGAAACGGCAGTACCGCGCCAACAAATTGCTGTTTATATCCCGCGAGTAACCAATAATATTGAAGTCTACTTAAATGGGCAGAGCTTTTATCAAAGCGGCGATGTGACCCAAACAATCGAAACCCAATGGAATACGCCGCAGTTTTTTGCGCTGCCCAAGGGACTAGTAAAAACTGGTGAGAACGCCCTATTAATAAGGCTGCACACCGAAAAACATGGCCGCGTGGGTGTCGCGGCTGTGTCCATTGGGCCTTTGAATGAAATAAAACCGGTTTATACAATAAGAAAGCTCCTACAAAATACGGCACCGGAAATGATTACCTGGATGCTCGTTTTTGCGGGCATTTTTTCCCTAAGTGTTTGGGCCAAGCGTAACAAAGAAACCCAGTTTGGGTTTTTTGGAGCCATGTGCTTAATGGGTGTGCTGCGCTTGCTGGCCTATTTTATGATTTCCCCGCCGCCGATTATTGCCAATGTGGCGGTAGCGGCGCTATGCTGGATGTCGCTTTGGCAATTTCAATTTGCCATTCGCTTCACCTCATTTCGGTTTGCGATCTTAGAAAAAATTATCCTATGGGCGGCAATTATTGGCACCATTGCCGTTTTCGCTGTACCAGCTGAAGCCTTACCCATTACTACATTTGCCGTTTATTTAGTGTTTACAGTGCTCGGTGTCGTAATGATCGGTGCCATCGGTATGTCCGTACTTCGCACGGCCAATTTACCGAGCTTAATTGCTTTTATAGCGATGGCAATTAACCTCGGCCTTGGCATACATGATTTGCTAAATTTTGTTGGCGAGCTTGAGTTTGAGCGCATGTATTTATTGCCATTAGGCCTACCCCTGCTGTTACTATCGTTGGCTAGTTTACTGCTGACGCGGTTTGTAAATTCGCTCAATAGTTATGAGCAACTCAACACCGAGCTATCCCAGCGCGTTACCGCGCGTGAGCGTGATCTTGACGCCAGTTATGCACAAATGCGCATCATTGATCAGCAACGCGTCACATCGGATGAGCGTCAGCGCCTCATGCGTGATATGCATGATGGCGTTGGCTCCCACTTGATGTCGCTGTTAGCGCTGGCGCGCATGAAAAAACTTGAACCCAAACAGCTTGAAGAAAGTCTAGCCGATTGCATCGACGAGTTAAAGCTCACCATCGACTCTTTAGAGCCAGTTGAACAAGACCTGCTTCTAGTATTAGGCAATCTGCGTTATCGCTTAGAACCACGGTTAAGCGCGGCTGGAATACGCTTAGCGTGGTCAGTTACTGACCTGCCATCACTCCCCTACCTTGACCCAACGCGCGTCCGCAGTGTGTTGCGCATTGTGCAAGAGGTATTTACCAATGCGTTGAAACACGCTAAGGCTAACCGCATCACGGTCTCAACCGGCGTTGAGCAAATGCAAAACCGAATTTGGGTACGCATCACCGACGACGGCATAGGCGTGGCAACAGCACAAGGCCTAAGCAAAAAACTTGGCAAACCCACCGGCGGTCGTGGCGTTGATAATATGAAGATTCGCGCCACCCAGCTCGGTGGCTTGCTAGATGTAGAGGAGTTATTGGGCGGCGGTACCTGCGTTACTCTATACCTGCCGCTGCACTCGCCGATGGGGTCGGCAGAGAGCGTTTGATGATGAAGTAGCTATGGCTGCACAGGTTCAAAAGCGGAAATTGAAACCGTTTAAAGTGGCGGATGCGTGATTTGCAACCAAAGTACAAAAGGCTGCGCGCTAAAAACCCAATACGTAAAAATGGGTAGCGTTATTTAGCAAGCACCTCGAAAATTTAAGCACCGTGATGTTTTTGCAATTTGTTTCGATCACCGTCGGACAGGCGATAGACCACGCGCGGAGTTTCATGGTTTTGTAGGGGGAGGGTGTAAAGAATTTTGTGTAGATTGATTTTTTTGTTAGGCTCCCATAGATTTAAATCAAGGAGCCCACATGAAACGTAACTTAGCACCAAACGAAGCTGTCACCACAAACAATAACCGGCAGGCCGCCTTAGATTCT
>JANMDR010000122.1:0-42891 GCA_031376425.1 Betaproteobacteria bacterium | reverse complement strand
ACCAGCGCCACGCCGAATACTAAAGAATAATGGCGTTAAGCCTTGCTCAGATATTGCGCCACGGCTAGTTTGCTGCATTCTGCCGTCGAACATAGTTGCAAAAAAACCTGATGCTTCAATGACGGATTCAATTTCGTATTTATTGTTTTTATCGCGGCTAAATTGATAGCGTGCCGTGCCATCTACAATAGACGATGACACTTTATAACGAATATCGATCGTGCCGGGGGTTGCGTCAAGACGCGGGGTGTAGTTGGTTTCACCCTGAGCTACGACATTGACTGGCTCTACCTTGTTGGGCGGCGATACATCAAATTGTTCATTTTCAGCCACCACCGCTTCAGGCAGCTTAATCATTACGGGTGTTAGGGCCTGCACTTCGGGCATGGCGGCAAGCGCGGCGATAGGCTGCAGCACGGCATCATTGGCACTAATTACCGCAGGGGCAACAGAAGGCCTAATTACGGGTTTCACCGCGGATTTTGGTTTTGCCGCTGCGACTGCCGGAGTAGGCGTGGGCAAGGCCGGAACTACCGGCATAACGCGTGGCGCTAAGGTGGCAATTAACACCGTGCCGTCTGGCATTTTTGCGCTGTTATCAATACCGATAATGCGCCAGCCTATGGATGAAAACAGCACACCTAAATGCAGCGCCAGCGAAACTACGATAGCAATTGAAAATAAGCGTTTGCTACTTATTTTTTGACCAAACGATGGCTTGAAAACAACCGTATTATGGTTGTCTTCAGCCATCTATGTAACCAAAAAACAACATCTAGCGAAACTCCGCGCGGGTGAGCACTTGTTCTAAGGTGGTGCCTTTTTTGTCTGTAAACACAATACGCACTGGCATGTAATGGCTGTCTTTTGCCAACCATAGTTCGGCTTGACTCTCGCCGGGTGCGGCTTCGCGTTTATAGTGTACGGTCGCGTATTGGGTAGCGTTTACGGTCAGCGTTTCTTCGCCCAATTTAGCGTACACATATTGCTCGGCACGTTTGCCTTGACTCATCCAAGTTTTTACTTTTTCAGCTTTGGGTACGCTAAACATAAACTGATATAGCGACGATAAACGGTCTTGCGTTCCGGCAGGCAAATCAAAGGTCTCAGCGCGACCTTCAAATTCAGCAAAAATTTGTTTTTTAGCATAATCAAACTTCGCCCTTACGGCTTTTGATTCGTCGCTTTTACGTGAAAAATCGTACAAGCTTGGTTGCAAGCCAGCCGCATTGATAGTGCCTTCGGAAACCAAGCGCATATTGTCTTTATAGAACCAAGCCAGCGCCCCTGAAGGCGCACTTACCGAGGTAATTTTGTAGTTATCACCCGTGCGCACGAATTGTTCTTCAACCGTACCGAGCGTGATACCTGCTTTGGTAATTTTGAAACTGAGTTTGGCGTTTTTTAAACCTGTTGCCATGGTTGCTGCGGTTGCCATCGTTGCCGTCGTTGCCGTCGTTGTACTCGCGGCCGCGTTATCTGCGGCTACAGGGGTGGCTGGTGCCGTTTTTTCCTGCGCGAGCGCATTTGTTACCAGCACCATAGCTACCGAAGCCATTGCTAGGCTCAAGACTGTCACTTTTACGGTATTCGAAAAACCGGTAGTACGCATGGCTTATTCCTCAGGTTGAACCAAACATGCGCTATTAACGCACGCGGATCCTTGAAGGACGACATGGTTTTGTGAACTAATGTGCGAAAGTGGCATTTTATCTGCGCACAACCAGCGCAACACCTGTGGATAGAGTTTATGCTCTTGCGCAAGCACTCTGGCACCTAGGCTCCTAGCATCGTCATGACTAAAAACTGGCACCGCCGCTTGCGCTAAAATTGGCCCATGATCCAGCGCTGCAGTCACTATATGCACTGTGCAGCCATGAATTTTTACACCTGCTGCTAGGGCTTGCTCATGCGTGGCCAAGCCTGGAAAACTGGGTAATAAGGAAGGGTGAATATTAATAATTTTGCCTGCAAATGCGTCAACAAAACCAGCCGACAACACCCGCATAAAGCCTGCTAACACAATAAAATCGGCTGAAAACGCCCGTATTTTCTGTGCTAACGCTAAATCAAAAGCGGCGCGATTGGCAAAGGTTTTATGGTCGAGCACCTCAGTATGCACCCCTTTGGCCGCAGCAATTGCCAAGCCGCCAGCATCGGGCCGATTGCTAATCACCGCAACAATTTCACAATCAATGTTCGCGTCTAAAATCGACTGCATATTAGAGCCGCGACCTGAAATTAAAATGACGATTTTTTTCATTATTAATTAAAACGTAATCTGCGTTTGATGCTCGTCGCCCGCCCGTACGCGAATGGTGCCGATGCGATATACCGCTTCGCCTTGCGCTACCAAAAAGGCTTGCGCATCTTCAGCATGCTCTGCAGCCACTACTATCGTCATGCCGATGCCGCAATTTAGCGTACGCGCCATTTCATGGTCGTCTAAACCACCCTTAGCTTGCAGCCATGCAAAAATTTCTGGACGCGGCCATGCGATATTGTTTAGCTGCGCCACCGTATTTTTAGGCAATACCCGTGGCAGATTTTCGGTGATACCGCCGCCGGTAATGTGCGCCATGCCTTTAATCACATTGGTTTGCGCCTGCATCAACGCCAACACCGGTTTCACGTAAATGCGCGTAGGTGCCATCAATTGCTTTGCTAATTTAGCATTAGCAGGTGCATTTAAATCTAAATTATCGCGCACCACAATTTTACGAATGAGCGAATAACCATTGGAGTGTGCGCCACTGGAAGCTAAACCCAACACCACATCGCCGGGCATAATACTGGCACCAGTGAGAATATTTTCTTTTTCTACCAAACCCACGGCAAAGCCCGCTAAATCATATTCTCCAGCGGGATACATACTTGGCATTTCCGCTGTTTCACCGCCAATTAAGGCACAGCCCGAAAGTTCGCAGCCGTAGGCAATTCCCTTTATTACATCCGTTGCAACCGCAACATCTAATTTACCGCAGGCAAAATAATCTAGGAAAAAAATCGGTTCAGCACCCTGCACCAAAATATCATTCACGCTCATCGCTACCAAGTCTTGACCCACGGTATCGTGTACATTGAGCAAAAATGCTAATTTCAGTTTTGTGCCAACGCCATCGGTGCCGGACACCATCACCGGATTTTTATATTTTTTAGATACCTCAACCAAGGCCCCAAAACCGCCAATGCTACCCAATACTTCAGGCCGCATGGTGCGTTTAGCGAAGGGCTTGATATTTTCAACCAAAGCATCGCCAGCGTCGATATCCACACCGGCGTCTTTATAGGTTAAAGGGGGCATTAACGGGGTGGGTTGCATAGCGGCTTTCGTAAAATAGTTAGGCGGTGTTAAAGTAATACAACAAGCTCGTAATTTTACTGGAAATGACTATGCCCCGTAGCAATAAACCACAATCCGCCGCCCCTTCACCGCAAAAACCCAACAATTTACCGAAACCTTCTGCGCAAGCGGTGACAGTTACCCAGCAGGCGTGGCTCAGCGCTGAGGCTAAAACCGGCATCTTAGTCGGCATTGCTTTGCTATTGCTGGGTGGATTTTTATGGTTGTTATCGCCAATATTGGCACCGTTTTTGGCCGCGGCCATGATTGCCTATATTTTTGACCCCATCGTTGATTGGCTGGAAGCCAAGGGATTAAGCCGTGGTATGGGCGCAGCATTAGCCGTAGTACTGCTAATTTTGGCGCTAGCTGCGATGATTTTGATCATCCTGCCGCTACTCACCAAAGAATTAAGCCAGCTAGGGGCGCAGCTACCGGGCTTTGCCGATCAGTTAAAAACCCGCGCCATTCCTTGGGTGGAAAGCACACTAGGGTTAAAAATAAATATTGATCCCACATCATTTAAACAGTTTATTACCGACAATATGCAAGACGCTAGCGGCATCGCCAAACGCGTATTTTCTAGCGCCACCGTGGGCGGCCTAGCCGTATTGGGCTTTTTAATTAACTTGGCCTTACTGCCCGTAGTGTTGTTTTACGTGCTGCGCGATTGGGATGTATTAGTAGGGAAAATTGGCCGCACGGTGCCCCGCCCTTGGTACCCCAAAGTACAGGAAATAGCCGGTGAAATTGACAGCGTGCTGTCTGAGTTTTTGCGTGGGCAAATATCAGTCATGCTGATGATGGCGGTGTTTTACGTCGCCTGCCTATGGATGGTGGGCCTAGAATTCGCGCTGCCAGTAGGGCTAGTCACCGGCCTTTTGGTCTTCATCCCCTACTTAGGCAGCGCCTCTGGCCTACTGCTAGGAACAGTAGCCGCCTTCATGCAATTTCCCTCGTTTACCGGCGTGCTCATGGTATGGGGTGTATTTGCCGTGGGCCAAATATTAGAAGGCTTCGTCATCACCCCCAGATTTGTCGGGGAGCGTATCGGCCTGCATCCGGTGGCGGTAATATTTGCGTTAATGGCGTTTGGGCAAGTGTTCGGATTCTTTGGCGTGTTATTAGCGCTGCCAGCGAGTGCAGCAATACTGGTTACGCTTAGGCATTTTTTGAAGTGGTATGAGGGGAGCAACGTTTACCGAGGGTAATGCCAAGCTCGCCTATTTTCCATGCAAGGAGATGACCTTCGGGTAGAAAGCGTCTTGAAACAACATTGCCAAGCTCGTGAGTGCGGCTTATAATGTGTACACACTGATTCACATTCACTAAGGCACGCATATGGAAGCAACAAAGGTAGGCATACGCGAATTTCGCACTGATTTGTCCGGATACATCTCGTCGAGCACGCCTGTAGCTGTCACTCGCCACGGCCAAACGGTGGGCTACTTTATTCCTACCCAAGGGCAGGCTGATGCAAACATCGCGGCGTTGAAAAAAGCCAGCAAAACGCTAGATAAGTTGCTCGAAGCGGCGGGGGTAGATATTGAAACCGTTGTGGGGGACTTCAGAGCCGCCCGCAAGCAGGCAAGCGCCACCGAAAGCAGCAAAAAGACTAAGCAACATGAGCAGCATAAGCGGTAGAGCCATCGTTCTGGATGCGAACATACTAATTCGTGCAGTACTGGGAAAGCGGGTACGCGCATTAATTATTAACAACGCTAGAAATATCAAATTTTTTGCGCCGGACGTGGCCTATGCGGATGCGCGAAAGTAAATTCCAAAGGAAAAGAATGAACAAGTTACCGAGTTTATTGTTAACGTTTAGCTTGGTTTTATCTGGCACGACCTTATACTGCAGGAACGCATTCGCTGCCTTAACGGTGGAACAGGCAGAGGCGCTTATCGCAACTGCATCAACTGAACCTAAAGCCGTGCAGACCATTAAAGCCAGCGCAGAAAACGGTGACGCGATTGGACAATCTGCGCTCGGTATACTTTATTCCGATGGCCTCGGTGTACCAAAAAATGATATTCAGGCAGCGGTCTGGACTCGCAAAGCTGCAGAGCAGGGAAACGCAAGTGCGCAATATAATTTGGGTCTAGCGTACTCGCGTGGTGAGGGTATACCAAAAGATGATGTCCAAGCAGTGCGATGGTATCGTAAAGCGGCAGAGCAAGACCACGCGAATGCGCAATACCGTTTAGGCAATAATTACTCACGTGGCGACGGTACACCACAAGATAGCGGACTAGCAGCGGATTGGTATCGCAAAGCTGCGGAACAAGGGTTGGCGAAGGCGCAAACTGTTTTGGGTGCGGCGTACGCATACGGTGAAGGGGTACCGAAGGACAATGTACTGGCGGCGGAGTGGTATCGCAAAGCTGCAGAACAAGGGTTTGCGAAGGCGCAATTTCTCTTGGGCAAGGCGTACGAACTGGGTGAGGGCATACCAAAAGATAACGTACAAGCAGCGGAGTGGTATCGCAAAGCCGCAGAGCAAGAGAGTGCAGAGGCGCAGCTAAATTTAGGCCGAATGTACAGCAACGGCACCGGAGTACCAAAGGATAATATACAGGCAGTTAACTGGCTTCGCAAAGCCGCAGAACTGGGAAATCCAATTGCGCAGCTTACCTTTGGTATAGCACTCTCACAAGGCGCGCATGTGCCAAAAGATGAGGTGGCGGCCGCGGAGTGGCATCGCAAAGCAGCAGCGCAAGGAAATTCAATTGCGCAATCAAACTTAGGACGGCTGTATGAAAACAAAGTTGGAGTGCCGCAGTTACGTGTAGTTGCTTATGCCCTCTATGATATAGCAGCCATCAAGTATGAGGACGCTAAAAAACATCGCTCAGAAATCGCAGAAAAAATGAGCCAAAATGAAATCAGCGCTGCACAGACACTCAGCCGACAACTGCTTGAACCAAATAATTTTTTAGCGACCCTAGATAAGTATGTTGCAAAACCTTTGGTAAACGAAGTAGCGTCTGCTCAAGTTAAAAAATAAAATTCGATGATCAGAAATCTGCGCTGTCTTAGCGTAATTTGGTGTTTTTCTTTAACCGCTACGTTAGGCATTCATTTTAGCGTTGCCAGCGCTGACGCTCCACTTCCGCCGCCAAGCGTAGCGACGATTTGCAACGCCACAAAAAGCCACTGCGCAACCACTGATCCGTCGACAAACAAAACAACGCTCTTTAAGCAATCCTCAGGCGCGATGAGTTGGTCAATCAACCGTTACATCCGCTTCTTTCAAATTTCCAACGATGGTCAAGCAATTCTCGCGCAGTCCGACTTTGCAAATTTAGCGCCAACGTATGCAACGAATGAACACCTGCTTTTCGAAATTTACCGCGATGGCAAACTGATTCAAACTGTGAAGCTTGGTACGCTATTCGAAAGCCCATCTAAATTGCAGCGGACGGTCTCTCATTTATCATGGGGACACGTTGAAAGCATTGACGCAAATGACAATGCGGTTCTATCGCTAGTTGACGGGCGAAAGGTTTCATACAGTCTGATTACCGGCCTTCGCGTGGCGCAGTAACGGGAGTGTATGTAGCGCTATCTCGATCTAATTGGAATCCTCTATGTTCAAAAACCTAATCCCAAAAATCTTTTACAACACCCTACAAGACGGCTTAGAATTCTTCGTTGATGGCCTAGGCTTTGAGGTGCTTTACCAAGATGCGAGCATGGCGGTGGTGGGGCGTGACGGCGCGAAGGCTTATATTGTGGCATATCCGGAAGGTGCCGCGATGGAGCGACCGGAATTTGGGGTGGATACCGATAATATCGATGCGATTTATGCGGAGCTATCGGTTCGGTCACCGCAACTATTACATCCGAATTCAAAGCGAATTACCCGCACAGCTTGGGGTTCGCGTGAATTTGCGATGTTAGACAAAACCACGGTATGCGTGATTTTTCGAGAATGGCTTAAGGCGTGATTTGGCGTTAAATGAATGCCTGAATGAACGCCTGAAGGCGATCTAAATGCAGGCGTTTTTAAGAGCAATTTGCAATCAATTTCCTATCATCAAAACCCCAACGCATCCGCATACTTAGCATTGCTCTCAACGCTGTCCGCCAAGTTTTCCATCACGCCGACGCGCTCATCTTTAAATCTCTGTAAAAAAATCCCTGCAGCGATCACGCTGGCGGCCGCCGCTGCCGCCCCTACTATTGCCGCACCTACGTTTATCGCAGACGCAGCCAGCGCGATTGCAGCTGCTGCCACGGCGGCAACGGTGGCACCGGAATAGGTAACTGCATCTGCCAAAGCCGCAGCCAAGGTTGCGGTTGCGGCCGCAGCACCTGCGCCAGCGCTGAGAACGCTGGCAGCAGCGCCAAGGCTGGCGACGGTGGCAATGGCCACGTGAAGTTCTAAAATGAACTTATAGTCGTAATAACCTTTTTGCATGATACGGGCGGTAGATGCAGCATTAAAGTGAGTGTGGTCAGCCGCGGCAAAGGCTAGTCCGCACGACAAAGTTGCGAACAATGTGCCAGCGGATGCAGCCACTACTTTGTCGTCAAAGTTGAGCGTTTGCGGTCGCGATGGGGCATCGAAAACGGGGTTGGCGGATGTTTGAAGCGCTTGTGCGCCGTCGAAGATATTACCGTCGCCATCGGCGTCTAGTAAGCCTGGCATGGCAAGCGCAAATGCGACGTTTTTCTTTTGCCCGACGGCATCAATGGTGTGCAAAAACGCAGGGTCTGGCGCTTGGCTTGCTGCAGTATTTAGAGCATGACAAAAATCGAATAAATTACGATTGCCAATCAGTGTAGACATACCTATCGGTGTGGTGGATAACGATACGCCAGTAGTGAGCAATACAGCCGCGCGATCGGGTGCGATAACGGCGCTTAAATCAGCGTCTAGCCTAGGGTTAGCGTTAGGTTTCCGATATACGCCATAGCGCATTTGTCGCGCGCGGTTGTCGGGTAAAGATAGGGTTGCCCACGGTAAGAATTGTGCGTGGTTGCCTGCGGTGCAGTCTTCGAGACCAGTTGCGAGATCACTGGCCGGACAGGGTAGCCGAAATTGGGTGTAGGCAAAACCGAGCACGGCACTTTGGGCGCGGGCGACTAAATCACGTTCAATGCTAACCACTTTTACTTGTGCCGCGCTGCGCCAGTAAGCCGCCGCCGCTAACGCAATTAAACCTAAAACAGCCAAGGCAATTGCGGCTTCAATTAGGCTAAAGCCACGTGCTGGTTTGATGTTACATCTCGGTGTCATGGTAGCAACCCTTTTTGCCGGATGGCAATAGCAGCAAGATAGGCAGTGCGTGCCTGCGCCTGCGCGTTCGCGTTAAAAATAACGGCAGCATCACGTTGTTCTTCTGCACTTTTAAGCGCCTTGACTGCGCTGTCCAGCCCAGCAATCGCGAGGCCCTCTCCTACCCCAGCAAGCGTTCCATTTAAAAGCACCATCGGTCCAGTCAAAATAAAAGACACGCCAAAATCGGCCAAACCCAAGCCAATTCCAATTAGCCCTTGGACCACTGTAGTTGCTAAGTTTATGCTGGCCAACGTAAGCCCAATAGTGGCAAAAGCAACGTCGTACCCTGCTATCTCATAGAAAAATTTACAAAACGCAAGGTATTCTTCCGATGTGCGGGCGACATCATAGGCCGCGTATGCACTGCGGGCAGCGCCGTTGGCTTGGCCCAACCGCTCGGGGCAATTTAGCCTGCCAAATAACTCGGATAAACCGGCGGCGATTACTCTGTCGTCATAAGTTGTCGTGCTGGGCGTTGCCGCGAAAGAAAAATCGCTAACGGTTGCATTTGCCCCTTCATAGCTGCCATTCGCGCCCGCGTGGGCGATAGCATAGGCCACAGGTAGGGTGTTGGCGCGCAAGGGGGCGGTGGCACTAGGCGAAGCAATGGCGCGGGTTAAGCCGACGCAAAAATCAAGGCCATTTGCCGTAGGTGAAAATGCCCCTATCGGCGGCGATAGCGTGGGTAAATAGGGCAAGTAGCGCACTGGTGCAGTCGCCAAATCAGCGTCGTTACTAGGCATTGCTAAGTTAGGCTGACGAAATACACCGTAGCGCAGGTTTGCTTGGCCGGCACTTTTGGCAAGGCCTAAGGTGCGATAAGGTAATACTCCCACGCCACCGGTAATGCCGCAATCTTCTTCACCCGTGCTACCGCCCGCAAGACTACCCGCTGCGGGGCAAGGTAGACGGTGATTGGTGACGATAAAACCATCAAGCGCTTGCTGGGCTTGTAGCAGTGTTTCACCAGCGGGATCACCGTTAGCACTTTGGCGCAGGCTGGGTAAAAACTGCCAAATTGCCAAGCCAATGGCAGCCGCTACGGCTAATACCACCGCAATTTCAATGAGTGAGAACCCTATTGATTTACGCTTGATTACGGCTGCCTGCTTTGCGTATTTGCGGCGCGTCATTTGGCTCCTCCCTTAGCATCTGCAGCCTTCAAAATGTCTACTGCACCAGCCCAAATGAACACCTCGTTGCCGGTTGGTGGCATACCTGGGTTGATAGCGTTGACCTGATCTAGCGCATCTTTGGCCTGCACCTCCGCAGCCGTAGCTTCATCCAGCGCCAGCTTTGCGGCAGCAATCTTTTTGGCCCAAGGTGCGTATTTGGCGTCCTCGCTTGCGTAATTTAAAATTGCCAAGTTCATCATGCCGCTGCCAGAATAAACAAAGCTGCAATCGCCACTAATGCAATAACTACGATTACTTGCATTGCGTAATGCCGTGGCCGCATTTGCAGTGGCTGTGGCGGCAGTGTTTGCAACACCGGGGGCAGAGGCTTCAGCAGCAATTGCGGCATTGAGCGCACTGTTTTTTTCATCTAAAAAGCGCTGCACTTCAATGACGCGTTTGGCTAGCGATGTATCAGTCGGTTTTGCTGCAGCATCTGCTACTGCCTGCATATAGGCTTGTTGCGCGGCGGCGGCGTCACGTTGCGCGTTTTTGCGAGCTTCTTTGGTGACTTCAACATTAAAATCAGCGGTATTTTTAGCTTCTAGCGCGTTGATAAATGCCGTTATCTGCGCATCTAGTGCATTCGGCGGCGTGGTGCCTGGGGGCACACCAAGCGCGTTTGCGTTGCTAATGATAGTGCGCGCTTTTTGCTGTAAGTCGTTATAGGCCAAAGTAAGTGACGCGCGTGCCAATGCCGCGTCAGCAACGATATTGTCATAGGCATTTTGCGCTTTGCTCCTGCTCGCCGCCGCTGCATCGTAGCTTTCTTGGGCAATGCGGCGCAGCTCTGATACATCAACACTCTGTGTGATGGCAACGCCAGCCGTAATGCCTACGGCAATGGTGGCTGCAACAAATAATATCTGCGGCCCGAATGCCGCAGCGGTAAGCGCTAATGCCGCAACGCTTGCCACAATAGCAACGGATGTAAGCTGGATAGCTGCCGTGTATTGCGGAATTAGGGCGCAACCGATTAGTATCGCACAGCCCGCTGTAGCAACAGCCAAGCCTAACGTTGCAACGGTTAAGTCAGCAATCGCGTCACTCAAAGCGATTGAGCTTTCTAAAAAGCTGCCGATCATGGCCGCCGTTTGTGCAGCGGCAATAGCTCCTTGTATGCCGATTGATTGACGCGCACCGGCTTTAGAATCAGCCGCTGCCTGCACCACGCCAACACCTAATGACATCATATTTAGCGACATCATTAAACTTGTGCAATCGCTATTAAAGCCGAGCTCAGTAGGCGTGCGCGCCAGCACATTGTCGTCATAAGTGCCGCGCCTCTTGGTTTTTTCCGGTGCCTCCATTTGCGCTGTGGTCAAATCTGCATTCAGCCCATCAAATAAACTACCATCGCTATCTTCATCGACACTACCCGCGTCGGCGATGGCATAGGCTACTTTCCGCGCCCCACCTGCGGGGCTTAGCACGCTGACTTCATTGCCTAACGTAGCCAAGCTGCGACAGTAATCCGCTGTGCTTACTTGGTTGAAACTAAAGGTGGAAGGATTAGTTGGTGTGTCATCCCAATTAGCTGGCTCGAACGTATTCAAGGGATCAACTAGCAGCAACGCATCACGCTGCCGCGTAAGCGACGGGGCGACTAAATAGCGCAATTGCCCTACACCACGTTGCAACTGCGACGCATCAAAACTAATGGTGCGATAGGGCAGATAGCCCTTCGCCCTATTGCCATTGCAATCTTCCACCCCGTTTAAATCGACCGCAGGGCACGGCAGGCGATTATTGGCGGCAGTAAATGCCTCAATGTAGCGATTAGCCTGTTGCAAAATTGCGGTGCGTTCCTCAGCACGGTGGCTTTGCTGCGTTGCCATCAGCCAAGCATAACCCACCGCCAATGTGGCACCGATGATAAATAAGAACAGCAATACTTCCAGCAGCCCAATACCATGAGCATATTTTGGCCGTGCAGTTTTTAGTGCTTGCAACTGTATTTTAGATCGACGCATGCCTTATTCCCGGTGGCCAAGTTAATGGCCGATGGGACGATATTACTTAGGGCAGGTGGCATTGAACATACGACAGATGCCGTATGGATTGTAAATTACTATTTCACAATTAATGCGTAGTGGTTTTAGCAATCGCCATGAAACGCAACGACTTCGCAGCGGCAGTTACGGTGCAGCACGAAAGGCTCGGCAAACAGCCAATTTTGCAGCTATTTAGTGGGGTGCATTGGGTGCACTGGGTGCATTAGGCGCAAACAAGCCGTTTTGCATCGCATACACCGTTACCTCGGCGCTATTGCGCAGCTTCAACTTTCCCATCACATTTTCACGGTGTTTACGCACCGTGGCCACGGCCAAACCTAACTCATTAGCGATATCTTTGGTGGAGCGCCCTGCAGCCACCATACGTAGCACTTCGCGCTCGCGCATGCTGATAGCTTGCGCCTCAAAGCCGCCGCTGTGAGTATTAAAACTGGCAACTGATTCTACAATGCTCGCGGCAATATAGGTGCCGCCATGCATTACTGTTTCAATACCTTTGATGAGCTCGCTATAGTTGTCTTGCTTGGTAATGTATGCATTAGCGCCTGCGGCTAAGGTGCGGGCAATAGCGTCAGCTTGAATATTACCCGTTAGCACGAGAATTTTAAGTTGTGGAAACATAGTGCGGGCGATAGTGACTAGCTCCTCGCCGCTAATCCCTGGCAAACCTAAGTCGAGCAATAATAAATCTGGGGTAAGGCTCTTAAGCTGCCCAATCACCGCGTGCCCATCAGCGGCCTCACCGACCACATCAATATTATCCTCAATGGCGAGCCGCCATTTTAAGCCATCTCGAACTAGCTGGTGATCTTCGGCCAAGAGCACACGGATTTTTTTATCGAATGAAAAGGCAGACATATTGACGCTTTATTTTGGTTTACTGAGTTAAGTGTGTTTTTATATTAAAGTAAAACCTCATTAAAAAACAATATATATTTACCATGCAATTATCCAAAGCCGACATTGCTTCAGCCGCACCTGCGTTCATCAATAGCCGCCCCTCGTTGCTAAAAATTTGGCGGCTACTGTTTGGCGCACCGATGACGCTGGAGGTAAGAGCCGAATTGATAAATCAGTTCCACGGCTATGAGGCATCTAGCTTAATTGCCAGCGTTTCCACAGGGCTTTTATTTGTGTGGGCGATGTATTCCCACCAACCGCGTGGTTTATTGCTCGCGTGGTTCGCCATAAAAGTCGGCTTCGTGATTTATCATTGGCTGGCAGTACGCGCGCAACGTAAATTGCCAGTCACTATCGCCAACGTGGTGCACGCAGAACGCGGAATTTTAATTTCTACCGTCTTGCTCGGTGCTACTTGGGGTTCTGCAGGCTATTTATTTTTCTTACCCGACCAAGTTCTTGTAATCATGTTCTTAAGCGTAGCACTACTAGGTGTTTCTGGCGGCTTGGTGGCACCCATGTCTAGCTATTGGGGGGGCTATTTACCCTTTGCATTTTTGGTATTATTGCCACTGAGTATTAATTGTATTTTGGTGGGCGATGAGATTTTCATCACCATTGGTATCATGTTAATTACCTATGTGCTGGTCAATATTTTTTATGCCCGCGCATCGCTCAACGGGCGGCGGCGCACGGTAGAAATTGGTTTTGCCAATGTTGAACTCGTTGCGCAATTGCGCGCAGAAAAAGAACGCGTTGAAGCAGCTGACCGCTCTAAAACAAAGTTTTTAGCCGCAGCCAGCCATGATTTGCGCCAGCCAATTCACGCACTGGGCATGTTTACAGAAGTGCTCATCACCTTGGCGGCACGACCAGATGCCAAGCCGGATATATTAAAAGAAGTGGCTAATAAACTCCAACTTTCACTTAAAAGTTTAGGTGGACTATTAGATGCACTGCTCGATATTTCCAAACTCGACGCTGGTGTCGTGCAAGTGCAAATACAAACGGTGCCGCTACAAAATTTGCTCGATAGTTTAGAACGTGAATTCTCACTATTAGCGCGACAAAAAAATCTCCGCCTTTCCGTTGTGCCGTCCGATTTACACGTAACATCAGACCCTGTTTTGTTGAAACAAATTTTGAGTAATTTAGTGTCAAATGCGCTTCGCTATACTGAACGCGGGGGCATTATTGTCGGTGCCAAACGCTTAAGCAAAACCCACATTGAAGTACGCGTTTGGGATACCGGCATTGGCATTGACGATAGCCTGAAGGAGGCCGTGTTTACTGAGTTTTTTCAGGTGGCGAATGAAGCGCGCGACCGCACTCAAGGCTTAGGGCTTGGCCTCTCAATTGTGCGGCGTACCGCCGCGCTGCTAGGGCATAAAATTACCATGCGTTCCGAGTTTGGTCGTGGCTCATGGTTTGGTGTACAACTGCCTATTGAGGTGCAGCCGACGCAAACATTGGCACCAAACATAATGAATGCCGAATCTGATTGGCATTCGCAAGCCATCTATCCTAACGCGATTGTGGATGCATCCACGTTCTTGGTGATGCTGGTAGATGACGATAAAGAAGTGCTCGATGCTATGGGCATTATGCTCAATAACTGGGGTTATCCCACACATGCGAGTACGTCTGCTGCTAACGCGGTGGCAAAAATAGCCAGCCTATCCACAACGGAGAAAGCAATGATAGGCTTTGTGTTATCCGATTACCGCCTAGCCGATGGCTTAAATGGCGCGGATGCGATCTATGCCATTACCAGTGCCTTATCACGCCATGTAGCGGCCGCAATCGTCACCGGCGACACCTCACCCGCACGGATTCGCGACTTAGCCTCCAGTGGCTATCAAGTGCTGCATAAACCACTAGACCCCGCCAACATTCGCGAGATACTGCGCACAGCGCAAATGCAGGTTTATCGAACAACGGTATTTGCGGAGACCTGAGCGCTGCCGGCAGTTGTTCAGTCTGCAGCGCGCTTGCGTTCATAATAATTTCCGCGCCGCTAACACTTCGGCACACAACGAAGCAAGAAAACCTCTGACTGCGTAAGATGAAGCTCTGAACATTCAAGGAGCCGATGATGACGATGACTTGCTTTATACGCTACGAAATTGATCCCCACCAACGCGACGCCTTCAAGCGTTATGCAGAAAATTGGGGGACAATTATTCCTCGGTGCGGCGGAGATTTATTGGGTTATTTCCTGCCACATGAAGGCACCAACAATATCGCTTGGGGCTTAATTTCCTTTCCGAGTTTAGCGGCCTATGAGATTTATCGCGCGACGCTAAAGGCGGACGAAGCTGGTAAGGCGAACTTCGCCTTGGCTACGCAACAGCGTTTTATATTGCGTGAAGAGCGCACTTTTCTTGAAAATGTTGGCACACGAATATGCGCGACGTAGCTTCTAAGCGATACATACTAACAACCGCATCAGGTGCCAGCATTCATGTGCAAGCGCTGCACGCACTTGACAGTGCAAGCGATGTTCTATGCGTCCATGGCGCAACGTTTTCGTCTGACTTATCGGTATTCTACAAACTTGATGGAACCTCGTGGGCGGACAGCCTCGTCGGTGCTGGGTTCAATGCTTGGGGATTCGATTTTGTGGGTTACGGGCAATCAAGCCGTTACGATGCAGACAGCAGTTGTGCGCGAGGACAACTTTCCGAGGCGCTGCCACAACTCGCAGCCGTAGTGCAACAGTTACGCCTATGTAACGGCGGCAAAAAAATCTGCTTATTGGCGCACTCATGGGGCACCCTCGTCGCCGCTCGTTTCGCGAGCGAACATCCTGAACTAGTAAGCGCACTGGTACTGTTTGGGCCACCCGTTCTGCGCAATGAAATCTATGCTTCGCGCACTGCAGATACGGATCAAGCACCGTCACATCATTTTTTGTCGATATGGGCGCAATACCGTCGTTTTATTGAAGATGTTCCTCGCGGTGCGCCTCAGGTTCTCAGCGAAGCGGATTTCGCCCATTGGAGCCGCGACTGGCTCGCCACCGACCCGCACGCGAAATCCCGCTCTCCCGAATCAGTCATTACACCTTATGGCCCACTTGTAGATTTAGGGGCGTTATGGTCGGGTAAGGCACTTTTTGACGCTAACAAAATCACGATGCACACACTGCTTATCCGTGGCGAATGGGATAGCGTATGTGACGATACCGATGCCGCGTGCCTGCTAAAAAGCATTGGTACAAGCGACAAATCAGACGTCAAAATTCCTCGGGCAACACACTTAATGCATCTTGAGTCGCAACGTGGCGCACTGCATAATGCTGTAAATCAATTCTTGCGCCGCGTAGAGAAGGAAAAACGATGATTGCAGTTATCTTTGAGGTAGAACTAGCGTCTGACAAAGTTGATGCCTATCTCGCACACGCGGGGCAACTCAGACCCGTGCTTGAAACGATGGATGACTTTATTTCTGTTGAGCGATTTAAGAGCACCACAAACGCAGATAAGCTAGTTTCACTCTCGTTTTGGCGCGACGAAGCGGCAGTGCGTGCGTGGCGCGAGCATCCCACACACCGAGCTACACAAGCTGCGGGTCGCGCACACATTTTTAATGACTACCGACTGCGTGTTGCCGAGGTGAGTCGCGACTACGGGCTTTATCGACGCGATGAAGCGCCACCTTATCATCCGCCCATAGCACCACGCTGCCCCATCTTGCCGCCGACCGTATTTTGAGCCATCCCACCTTCGAGCCACGCTTTGCCCGCGTTGCCTCAGCCATAGGCGAACCAACACGCGCACTTATGCTGGCGCGTCTGCTCGACGGTCGGCATTACACGGCAACGGAGTTAGCGGTTCACGCTGGTGTGGGGTCATCAACGGCGTCGGAACACTTAAAACTGCTTGTTGATGAACGGCTGGTGCGTGTGCGCGCCCAAGGACGGCACCGCTACTTTACCCTCGCAGACGGCAATGTAGCCCATGCGCTGGAGGCTTTGCTGCGCGTAGCAGATAGCCAAATGCCGGAAACCACGCGCTGGCAGGCACCGGCTATGCAACCGCTGCGGCACGCCCGTTCCTGCTATGGTCACCTCGCTGGGGAACTTGGGGTTCGCCTATGCGCGTGCTTTATCGAACGCGGATGGGTCAGTGCAACGGCGGATGCAAACCTAGAATACCGCGTGACAGAGGTGGGAGCCGCACAACTAAGTATATTTGGTGTTGCCGAAACTGTTGCGCGTCCGCAAACGCAGCGCTCTCTTTATGGTTGCGTTGACTGGTCCGAGCGCCGTGACCACTTTGCGGGCCCGGTTGCAGTCGCGTTACTAGAACAATTTATCACTCGCGGCTGGTTAGAACGCGAGACTAATTCGCGCGTGCTGCAGGTTACCGCGCGCGGGAAAACGGAGTTAGTCCAAAACATCCTCAATATTGGTAGCAACCCATAAACCCATGGTTTCTAATGGCAGGTTCTGTTTGCGCAAGGACAAAATTAGCCTCTCGGTACAACACCGTGTGCACTGCAAATGACAACCATTGCAATACCGCACGCCTTGTTGAGTGGTATACGACATTTGTCGTATTGTTTTAGGACAAACCGCACTTTATAGTTAAAAAATAGGCGCTATTCCTGTAAAAGCCTGTAAAAATAACTTCAGTGAGGCGCGTTTTCATGCAAAACATTAAACCCAAACCCGTACATAGGCCTGCGCTCAGCGCCGCAATTGTCTTAATTTTCTTAGCATTACAATTTGGATTAATACCGCCCGCAAACGCCACTCTTATCGGCAAGTCAGCCGACGCGCATGCATGTTTGGAATCTCTGGTGAAGCGTCAAGACGAGTTGACCATATTGTATGAAAGGATTATCGGCAACACACCACCAAGCGTGCAAACCAATCAGCAGCGTGAGCTAGCGCGACTTGTAGCCGCCGTGGTGCCGTTACCCGCGAGCGGGACGCAACCAGTAGCACTCATTGACTGCAATCGCACACTATCAGACTTGGTGGCCGCATTGCGCTTGGCGAAAATGCAAATAAGCTCGCGTCAATAAATGCATTCAAAAAATTCAACACCTGGCGCGCTACTTTATTTTGAAAAAAAGCGCCGCACCATAAACCCCAACACAATCACGCCGCCAATAAAAGCTAGCATATAGCGATAGCGATAATACCAACTACCATTGCGGCCTTCGATAAAACCAGCGAGTTCAGCCGGTATTTCGCCTTGACCCACGATAACCTGTAAGGTCCCAAAATTCATATTTTCAATTTTTGAGAGTGTGAATAATAAGCGTGCCGCTTTACTTTTTGGCACCACAAAAGTATTGGTTCTAATTAACTGCAGTAAGCGTTGCGGATCGGTAAACGTCGCGTTATAGCGGGCTAAATCTTCTTTACTCATTTTTTGCTTAATTTCATCTTGCGACAGTATCGGCGGCACCCCCGCAACAATCGGCACCAAACTCACGACGGGCGCGACGCCTTCAACCAAATACGGCGTCATATGCTGCGATTCAAATTGGCTAAAACTATCCATTGATACCAGCGGCACACCTTCGGGCGATACTTCAAGCACCATGATGCCGTCTTTAAGGGGATCAACCAATTGCGCGGTATAGCTCAACACGACCCAAATTGGGCCTTTTTCGGGATCATTTAGGAACGGGGCTGTACTTTTTGCAGGGAAGCTGTTTAACTTGTTGCCATCAACGACAGTGAAGCTTTCAATAATGCGCGAGGTGCTTTGCGCCGCACTCGCTAGTGGCAGGCAACAGGCGAGCACAAATGCAAAGTTAATAAGCAGCCCACGCGCAGCATTTCCCATAAAATCCCTAGTGCTTTCATTGAAAAGACATATCGCTGCATTGCGGCAAAAGCATCGCAGCTCACTTAGCGCATGATACACAAATCATCCTAGAAACGGCAGTTGGACGAATGTGAGTGTGCGATTTTGAGACTTCCTAGCAAGGCGTGACGACGACGCAGGCTTCACCCTGCTAGGAGGAACAACGCGGCTAGGGAGTCTCAAAATCGTGCAATCACGTTCGTAGCGCTTTCACCCACATGGTGACGGCTTAGAAACCATAAAGTACCAATAAACACAAGCATCTCCAAATAACTTTAGCGGTCAACTGCCGTTTCTAGGATCATGCACCAAAGTAAGACGGTTCAACGCATAAAACAACTACTACCAACTGGAACTCCAAAAAAAGATGCCCGAAAACAAAGCTTTTCGGGCATTTCAAGGGGTTCTTGGATACGACTTAAAAATCACTAGATAATTTTTTCTAACAGGTAGCAATCCTTAGTTTGAGCGCATGATAAAAATTACCTTGCAACTATAATCCTGCAGCATCAGCCGCCCTTGCATTGACCTCAATACTATTTGCCAAGGTTTGCGATTCTGTTACATAGGCGTTGAAATCAGTCACTATTTGATCCGACTCCGCTTTTATGATGACGGAATTCACTAACGCAGCAATCGCCAGGGCAAGCGCCGCAGCGGCAGTGACAGCCCCTGCGACAGCCAGCGCCAGAGCAAAGCCGAAGGCTCCAAAGGTAAATATAGTATCGGCCGTTGTGGACGCGATTTGTGCTGCCGCTAGCGCGACCCCAGAAGTAGCGGACGCCACACCGGACGCACCACCTGCTATTGCCGCCGCCGCAAGCTTTGCGTTCAGCATCATTAAATAGGCGTAATCAATCATGCCTTTCTGCATAATGCGTGCCGCATTAAGTGCATTGAAGTGCGTATGATCAGCAGCAGAAAAACCTAGGCCGCACGATAAATTAGCGAACAAAGCTGTCGCTGAAACCGCAACTACTTTATCGTCATAAGCATTTGTTTGCACACGGGTAGGTGTATCAAATACTGGGTTTGCTGTGGTTTGTGTCGCTTGGAGACCATCGAAGCGATTACCGTCGCCATCAGCATCCAGCAAGCCCGGCATAGCAAGTGCAAACGCCACATTTCTGACGTTACTCACACCATCAGGCGCAGCGGTACTCAAATAATTTCTATCACCCGTTGGTTGGGTTTCATTGCGGCCAAGCACACCCAATGCAGAACACAAATCATAGCCGTTAATGTTACCTAATAACGTTGGCACACCCACTGGTGGCATCCCAACCGGGAGCAAATGCCGAAAACGATCTTTTGCAGCAGTAAGATCACTATCTAGCGCCAATGATGCGTTGGGCTTTTGGTACGCGCCGTACTTCATAGTTCGCGCTCCAGCATCAGCCAAGCCGAGCGTTGCCCAAGGAAGCTCCCCTATCTGCCCCAAGGTACACAACTCCGTGCCGCTACCGCCAGCTACAGCAGGACAAGGTAGACGCCCTTTTGCGAAAGCGAACCCGACAATTGCGCCTTGTGCACGTGCTAATAAATCGCGCTCCACCACTTTTACTTTGGCCTGCGCTGAGGTCTGCCAATATGCAGCGATTGCCAATGCGACCAAACCCAAAATCACCAGCGCAATAGCGGTTTCAATCAAACTAAATCCGGCCACAAACGTCTTTTTAACGTTGGCGCGCTTCGTGATTTTCATATTAACAATCCTTTCGTGCGCGCTGCACTGGCCTGCGCGCGCGCATTTAGATAAAGTAAATTGGTGCCGACTCTAAATGCGGTTGCAGCCACCAAATTTGCCCTAGATTCCGCGAGTGCTGTTTGCGCTTCAGTAACGGCAATTATGGCTTGCGCCAAACCATAGGCCGATTGCGCAACGGCTAAAGGTAACGCAATAACCGATAGCACCAACGTGGCACCCTTCGTATCTGCTGCGCCCGCTGCACCGAGTGCAGTGGCCATTACAGTAATGGCCGCATCGGCAATGGCAATGAGTTTATTTAATTCCGCTACGGCCAAAAGTTGAGTTTGCACGCGCACGTCAAACTGCCGAAAGCGCTCATGAAATTCGGCACTTCGATCAATATCGTAAGCCGCATATGCCGCTCTTGCGGCACCGTTTGCCATTCCTAAACGCTCAGGACAATTCGCCCGCCCAAAAAGCTCGGAGAGACCAGCCGTCAGCACGCGATCATCGTAATTAATATCGCGCGCCCCTGCGCCAATGGCGAAATTGGTGGTGCTATTTGACGCGCTAATGACGCCGTCCGCTCCCGGGTGCACTAGCGCATAAGCAACCGCCACGCCCCCCGCGCTAACAGTACCCGCAGCGGGTGTAGCAATAGCATTTTTTAATCCCACACAAAAATCTAATCCTGAAATCGGCGCAACAGCAATGACCGGAACAGGCGGCACTGGTGGGCTATAGCGCAATTTAGCAGCGGCTAGATCAGCATCTGCTGTAATGGTAACGGCATTCGGATTGCGATATACGCCATAGCGAATAGTGGTGGCGCTGGAAAGACCCACCGTTTTGTAAGGAAACTGTCCAGCAGACGCGCCGCTGCAATCCTCAATACCTGCTCCTGCGCTAGCGGGACAGGGCAGGCGATTCTGGCGCAAAATGAAACCCTCAAGCGCCTGCTGCGCCCCCAACATTTGTGCCTGCGGCGTATCCTCGTTGGTGCTGCTTCTGAGTGCGGGCAGTAGCTTCCATAGCGCCAAACCAATCACCGCCGCAACAGCCAATACCACCGCAATTTCTATTAAGGAAAATCCTTGTTGGATTAATTTGTGTTTACTGGCTTTAGTGCTCCTTGCACTGCATACCAATTCCTGCTTGAGTATGCAATTTGTTTGAACTCGCGTTTTCATCGCATTCCCCCTTTAGCATCTGCCGCTTGTAATATCGCTTCGGCTCCAGCCCAAGCGGCAGCAGGGCCGCCACCGGGAGTGCCAATTGTTGTATTTATTGCTACTAATTGGTCATACGCATCTTTAGCACCCGCTTCTGCGACAACGGCTTTGTTATAGCTATCTTGAGCCAGCGTTACGCCTCGAAGGGCAACCGAATAGGCCGTGTATTTTTCTTCATATGTGGTTATTTGCGCCGTGATGGCGGGGCGATTATCTATAAATCCAGTGGTAGTTGTCGTCACCGATGTTGGCGGCGTGCCGGGCACGATGACCGTGGTGGTAACAGTGTAGGACCGCAGGTTTATGTTGATCAAAGCATTACGCGCGTTATCGTAATTTGTTTGCGCGCTTCCCTGCGCCGCAAGCGCGTTGCTAGCAAGCGTTTGCTTGTTGGCAATATCCGCTAGTTGCGCCGGTGTTTGCGGTGTAGATGCTGCTTGCTGCGCACTAATGACGGCTTGATCGGCGTCTGCTCGCGCATTTTTTGCCTGTATCAAGGCAGTGAATTTTGCGATTACATCGGCCACATAACTATCGTTTGCAGTATTCGGGGTAGTGGTTATAGGCACGCCCGCCGCATTAGCTGACGTAATTGTGCCACGCGTGGTGGAGTACAAACTATTCTGTGCGGCAATGCGCGCGGGATCAGCAGCGGCAAGGTCATTTTGGGCAGTGATAATTCGTGCCGCAGCGTCGTTCTTGGCCGTTGTTGCCGCGTTCCAGCGGGTTAATGCGTCGGCAATTTGCGATGTTAAATCGGGATTAGCCTGCGTAGCCGCACTTCCCGCTAAGGCTGCTACTTCCGCCACTAAAGCAATGTAGACCACATTGACCACTACTGCCGCTACCGCCAATGCAACACCCGCAACATTTAAGCCCACAGCAATACTTGCGGCTGTTACCGCTGCCGTGTAGGGCGGAATAAACGCGCACCCAACCAGCACAATGCAGGTGCCAACTGCTACCGCCAGCGCGGCTGAATATACGCCTAACTCAGTAATTGTGGCACCCAAACTAATACCCGCCATGCCCACACCATAGGCGGCGATGAGGGTCTTAAAGATGGACACTAAAATTTCAAGGTCAGCGGCTTTTTTGGCGGCATCAAACTGGTCTTTTACTTCGGAAATTACGTTGACCCCAAGACCCATTAAATTCAAAGAAGCGATGTGACCAGCACAATCAGTACTAAACATCAGCTCATTTGCTGAACGCGCCAATACGCGATCATCATAGCTGCCCGATGCTTGAGCAATTTCCGGTGCTTCCATCGCTGAATTGCTTGTATCTGCATTGCGTCCATCAAAAACAGAACCGGAACCATCCGCATCAACCTGACCTGGATGCGCAACGGCATAGGCCACACGGCGCGCAAGCGCACCGTTATATACCGATACACCCGTGGTTTCAGCACTGGATAGCGCGAGGTTACGGCAATAGTCACCGGTACTAATTTGATTAAATGCAAAGGTATCTGGTACGGCAACGGTATCTTTCAACTTAATCGGCTCATAGGTATTGGTAGCCGCACCTAAATCAGCAATTGCGCTGCGACTGACCATATAAAGCATATGTCCGCCCCCGGCTTTACTATCTGACGCGCTCAAGCCAATCGATGCATAGGGCAAATACCCTTTAACATTGGTAGCAACAGTGCAATCCTCTGCACCACCGGGCGTTGTGGCTGGGCAAGGCAAGCGGTAATTGACTGCCGCAAACGACTCTATAAAGCGATTTACATATTGAAGCTGCGCCGTTTGCATTTCTGCGTTTTCAGCCTGCTTTTTTGCGGCTAACCAAGTGTAGCCGACCACAAAAAGAGTGCCAATCACAAAAAGAAACAGCATCACCTCCAACAACCCGAGTCCGGTCATTTTTTTTAGATTTTGCTGAACCCCCTGCCCGTGCTTTTGCGCCCGCGTTATTTTCATACTTAGACTTTCAAATTATTTTACTAAATTCTGACGTTTCACGATCTGCTTTCTCAAAAGCATAAAAGTTACGCCCATACCTACTAAACGTAATTGCGTGACGAAACTATCAAAATAAAAATATTTATTTATGCCCAACACGCTGTGTGGCTTGTTTCCACAAAAAAAGATGCCTGAAAATACCTGCAAGCAGGTATTTTCAGGCATTTCAAGGGGTTCTTTTCTTAAACTAAGATTATTTAAGCGCTCAACGCTTAGCTAAAATTCATAAAATCTACCGTGACATTTTTATATATCCCAATAATTCAACCACCTGAGATTCATCCAGATTTGTCGGTGCGACCGCGCCATAAGGTGTGGTGTCACCCTGACTCCAAGGCACACCAGCCGCCGTGGTGAGTGCGGCCTGTGATTGTTCGCGCATTTGCCCAAAGCGCGCATCGGGCAAGCCATCAATTTGGTTATCAATAAGCTTGGCAAGCGCCGGTGTCATGCCACGAATTTCAAGTGTGTTGCGATTACGTGCAACATAGGTGCCAACAGTAGCACCAGGTTCTGACCACTGTACATTGCGTAAGCACACTTGCAACTCATGCGGAATGCCATTGGTATCTAAATATACATAGCGATCATTCGCCCCTTCAGCTCGCCCCGCTGGCATAGCCACACCTGCGGCTTGCATCGCATTCATTAATCCTGCACCGCAAAGCGAAGTAGCCGTTGCCCCAGCTACGAATCCCGTTGGCGCTGTTGCAGAATCACCCGGCACAACTCCAGTGCCAGCAACAAAAGCATCATAGGCAATCAGCCAACCTTGAATGAAGTCGCTCGAAATACGCTGATAGGTAGCATTACGATGCACATCACGACCAATGGTGACGGAGCCTAATATTAGAAAAATAATCGAGATCACCACCGCAAGCTCTAAAATCGTGAAACCACGTTGCGCGACTGTTAAATTGCGCGCTACGTGAAGCTTTGGTTTTTTTTGTTTGTACACTGCTGTTGTCATAATAATTCCAATGCTAAAAATTCAACTACAGGCTGCTAGCCACCAGTCATGGACGTCGCCACGGTTTGCCGCACCAAATCGTAAATAGGTAATAGCAACGCAACAATCAAAAATAAGAAAATAGCACCCGCTAGAATAATGATGGCAGGCTTGATAATTTCGCCTAAACTCGCCACTAAACTATTAAGCCGATTCCGGTATTCCGCTGCAAGATGATGCAGTTGTTTATCAAGTGAACCAGACTCTTCTCCCACCGCTACCATACGAGTAACAAGGGCTGGAAAACCACCTGTTTGGCGCATTGCTGGTGCCACTTTTTCGCCACGCAATACCCGCTCACGCACAGCAATGATCCGCGATTGGTAGTAAGGATTACCCGTTGCGCGCCCTAAAATATCTAGGCTTGTTACCACATCCACACCTGCACGAATCAGCAAGGCCAAGTGCTCAGTCAGATGTGCCAAGCCTGCAGAACGCAACAAGGTACGCACGATGGGCAGCTTATGGCCGAGGTTGTACATGGCTGGTCGCATAGCTGGAATATGCTTTTTAGCCAGCACAAAGGCAATGATGATGAGAGCGATAATCACCAAACCGACCACCACATGTTTACCCATCCAATCGGCAAAACTCACCAGTGCTAAGGTGATTGGCGGCAGCTTTGCGTGCAGTTGCTTGAATAACTGCGCCATGTTCGGCACGACGTAGTAAATCCAAAACAAGGCGACGGCAAAGATAGTCGCAAACACAAAAGTTGGATAAATAAGCGCAGTGCGGATATCTTGATTGATGCGCATTAAGCGTTCAATATGGTCGGCCGCTTCCAGAAGCATTTTATCGAGCTTACCGGATTTGTCGCCGATAATAACTAAATTACGAACGCTCTCAGGAAACACATCGGGGTGGCGAGAGAAGGCATCAGACACCGAGGAGCCAGCGTTTAAATCATCCAGCAAGCTCTTGGAAAGCCCTACCAAACGGGGCTGCTCACCCATTTCGCCTTCAGAGGCGATGGTGCGCAAGGCTTCTAACATCGGCACACCTGAACCCACCATGAGCGACAAATCGCGCAAAAAACCTGCCAAATCTTCATGGCTGACGTGCTGCCGAAACGGTCGCGATATCAATTCTTGCGTACCCGCAATCCATGCAGGCAAACGCTGCAATGCCAATACTACGCCGTCATGCTGGCGTTCTAACCAAATACGCGCAGAGAAATCGCGTTCTACGGCCAAGCGCACAAAGCCACGCTTAGTTTTACCGTCTGCCAGTAGCAATCGGTACCAAAATGTATTCATACCACTGGTAGTTGTCATGCAAATACCCCCCCTACGGAGCGATTAATTTCATCTACCGTGGTTTCACCCTGTAGCGCCCGCCATCGCGCCATATCCAGCATTGAGCGATAGCCCGTACCGGTTGCAATACGGCGAATTTCTTGGCGTGGCACATCATTACCAATCGCGTCCGCTAATTCAGGCAACACCAATACCATTTCATAAACTGGTAAGCGCCCTAAATAGCCACTGCCGTGGCAGGCGTCACAACCAGCGCCGTAAGCCACTGTAGCTGGCACATCCGCACCAAAAAACGAACGCTCTTTATCTTCAATAGGCCGCGTGGTTTTGCAATGCGGACAGATGCGCCGTATCAAGCGCTGGTTAATCACTGTGACTAAATTTTCAGCGATGGTTTCCGAATCCACTTCCAATAAACGTAACCGTGGCACCACACCAAACACACTGCCCACGTGCATAGTAGATAGCACCAAATGGCCTGTAGAAGCAGCATCTAAGGCTGCTTGCGCGGTTGCCGAATCACGAATTTCACCGATCAACATCACATCTGGATCGTGCCGCAGAAAATGCCGCATCACCGTACCAAAATCGTATCCCGCGCGACGGTTCACTTCTTTTTGGCAGGCACCCGGAACACTGTATTCAATTGGATCTTCTATGGTGAGCACATTACGCTCAATAAGCGACTGCATCCGTAATGCCGCATGCAAGGTGGTACTTTTACCAGAGCCGGTAGGGCCGGTAATTAAAATCAATCCAGCTGGTCTAGCAAAAACTTCACGCAGCAGATCGACATCATCTGCCCGATAGCCTAAATCTTCTAAACCGCCAAGTTCGCTGCGATCCGGCAATATCCGCAACACCATGCGTTCGCCATGCTCTGAAATTAAGGTAGAAACCCGTAGCGTGAAGGGCATCTCTAATACCGTTGCCGTAAAGCTACCATCCTGGGGCAGGCGTTGTTCCGCAACGTCCATTTCCGCCAGCAATTTTACGTAAGCCAATAAACGTTCAAGGACTTGCGGCAAGGCAAACATGGGGCGCAGCACCCCATCAACTCGAAATAAAATATGCAAGCTATGCGCGGCCGGTGCAATATGGATATCGGTAGCGCGTTTATACACGGCCAAGTGCATTAAGTGATCGAGCATTTTTTCCGGACTGTAGGCCATGTCTGGGTCATCAGCCAGACGCCGCGCCTCACGTGCGAGCAATTCCTCTACCGGATGTTGGGCAAAATAAAAGTGCTGGCGAATAGCCTGCAAGACCGGCGTGAACTCCCCTTGGCAGAATACCGGCTTTAATCCTGTCCGACGCTGTACCAAATCTACGACGTTAGCCGGGTCACCATCGCCGAGAACGACTTCCAATGCGCCATCAACACGCGCCAACGGCAAAAAATTATGGGTGATGCATAGATCACGATTGAACAATGAAAACACTTCGGGCGCAGGTGCTGCTAAGCGTGACACATCCACATATTTGATACTGCGTTGTGCGGCTAGAAATTGGGCAATTTGCGACTCACTCGCTAAGCCGTGGGCAATTAAGGTGCGCCCTAATTTGCCACCTTCAATGGCATTTTTTTGCAGTGCATATTCAAGCTGCAATTGATTTATTGCGTTATGACTCAATAAATACTGCCCCATCAACTTATGGGCTTCGTGCTCCTGTGACTGCGATGACACCGTGACGGGTGCAATACGGCTACCATCGCGGGCGGGTGCCATGATCTCCGACCCTGATGCACGCAGCGCACTTGCTGGACTAGTGCGAGCGACGGACGACAAAGGCAGATTAGCCATGAAAGTTCTCCAGCAACAAAGTGGTTAATGCATCAGGTTCACCCGTAACGGGCAAATTATATTTAGCTTGAAACTGCTTGAGCGCATCTTGCGTTCGCGGACCCAGCCAACCATCCACACGACCATCAATTAATAATTTGCGTTGCTGCAAATTTCGCTGCAAATCTTGTAATGCAGCATTAGGCTGCGCACCACGTAACTGCTCGCTAAACGCAGTTTTCTTCCACATTAACAATGGCGCATCTGTTGCATTTAGTACGCACACTACATTACGCAGCTCCAGCGCTTTTCCATACTGTGCAACAGCGCTTACAGAAATAGCTTGTAAATGCATTTGTTGAAGTGCATTAGCAGATGCGACTTTGCTCAGGCGTGCCGCACACTCGCTCAAACGTGTGTCTAGCGAAGGAGCGCTTGGCGTTGGGTTGGCAGCTGCAATAGCAAGAGCCTGCGCTGGCATCGGCGCGGGAAGGGATGCCGTCGGCGATGCACCGAGAGGTGCAGTCGTCGCCACAGCTACAGGTGCTGCAGCCGGTGCAGAAACCACTGCCGCAGCCGGCCTTGTTGCTACCGGTGGAATCGATGCCGCAATCACTGGTTGACTAGCAGATGATGCTGATACAGATTTCGCGCTGCTACCAACACTAGTACTATCTCGCCAAACCGACCAGCCCGCCAATAGCAGTGCGGGCAGGGCAATAGCTAAAGCGATCCAAACGGAAGCATATTGCGCAAAATAATTTCTAAACAGGCTTTGTAGCGACAGCAAAAACGTTTGCACAACTCCAGTATTGGCCTGCTGTGCGCCAATGGTCACTGTGGTTTCCGCCACGCCAGCTCGCACAAGTTCTTGGGTAACTACGCGACTACGGTTTGCTACCAAGCCGTATAAACATCGGTCCATCACCAAGTTTAGCCGCCGTGGATTTCCCAAGGTAGCTGAAAATAAAGTTGTTACTGCTTCTGGCCGCAAATGAATTTGTTGCTGTCCACCAGCATCTACCTCTGCGCCAAGGCCAGCTTGAATCATACGATAATCAATATATCGCGAGGTATCCGACATCGTTAAACCGACTAGCTGTACGTGTTTTACGATACGGCTTTTTAACTGGCGCAGAGAGGGTTCGTTAAGTGTCTCTAACAATTCTGGCTGCCCGACTAATATGATCTGCAGTAATTTTTCCTGACCTGTTTCAACATTACACAGCAGGCGCACCAATTCCAAGCTTTGCCGATTTAAGTTTTGCGCGTCATCAATAATCAACACGCAATTTTTACCAACACTTGCGCAGGATAATAAAAACGCATTCAGGCGGGTTAATTGCACCGCCAAATTTCCGTCGAGTGCTGCCGCGTCACCATGAGAGTTGTCACGAGGCAAACCGAAATCATCGTTGATTGCGGCTAGGAGTGCGCCACCTTGCAAAAAGGTATTCAACACGAGCGAGACGGCTGTGTTTTCATGAACCACAGTGTCTATTACGTTACGGACAAAGGTACTTTTACCTAAGCCTACCTCGCCAGTAATTAATACAAAACCTTTGCGACTACGGATGCAATGCAAGGTTTCAGCAAAATCACTACTTAGCCGTTCAGTAAAAAAATAACCTTCCGCATCGGGCGTTGGCGGGAAAGGATTACGGCTCATTCCCAAAGCGTGATGCGCCTGCCGAATTGCGGGTGGCAGCTCTGGCGTAAAGGTGGGCGCGACTTCAGGCGCTATCGGCGTCTCTGTCACAACTTCAGTTGTGTTTGTAGCAGGCGAACTTAACTGCGCGGATTGCGCTAAGCCTGCTGACACCACTTCTAATATCGGTTTCATCGGACTTGCGCCGTCAATGCTGCAATGCGTTGCTGCGCTGCTTTTGCCGCAGCCGATTCGGGATTAGCACTGAGTGCTTGTGCAATCAATGTACGCGCGATATCCATCTTTCCATCTTTTGCCTCTAGCGCCGCCATGTTTAATAGCGCATTTTCGTCTTCTGGCAAACGTGCCAAGATTGCCGCATAAGCGTTACGTGCGGCAGCAATATCCGCTCCCGATCCGGCAACCCATGCGCGCGCGCGCAACAGGGTAAGGCTTGAGGCGGGCAATTCTTGCTCTAAACTATTGAGCGCGTTTTGCGCTGCAGCACGGTCACCCGCTTCGAGTGCCCGACCAATGGTGGCGTAACGTGCGGACGCATTTTTAGACGCGGTTGTACGTGCTAGTGCTGTTTGCGTAGCCTCGGCTTCCTTGCGCCTGGCTTCTTGTGCAGTAGCAGCGGCTTGTGCGGCAAGTTGCTTAGCCGATAATGTCGGCGCTTTTGGTGTTTCCGTTACCGCAGCAATTGTGGTTTGAACCGGTACAGGCATAGCCGCATTCGCCGCTAGCGTATTTTCTTTAACTGCATCCGGCACAGCGATGCTATTACTAAGCACTTTGCTAGGCGCTTTGTTTACTGCATTACTTGCGATGTCCGGTGTTGTCGAGTCGGATTGCGATAAGGTGGTTGTTGAAAGAATAGCGGTTCGCGACCGTGGTGCGTCCTTTGTCGATACCGCTACGCTCTTAGTTGCTTCCCGAACGATAGCCGGTGGCGCTATAGGTGCTGTTGGTAGTGCTGCCACAGCTAGCGTAGGAGGCACTTTTACCGTAGGGGGTATTTGTGCAGGCAGGCTTGGTACGGAGCTTGGCGCGGCGCTACCAAGCGTGGATATCGCAACAGGGGCAATTTGCGTAGGTGCACCCGCTACCGACGGCACACCGGATGCATTGGCAAAAGTTGGGGGGGCTGAGGGGGCTGGTGGTGCCGGTGGCGCCACTGGCAAAGGTGATACCGCTAGCGCGGTAGCTGGCTCTGATAATGCCGAAACAGGGGGGGCTTGCGGTGTTGGCGTTGCTATTGATGCTGGCGCAAGTGACGCAGCCAGCGATTTTGGCGTTGGATTCAGCGGAGCAACGCCTTCAACGGCAGATACGACCTGCTGTGGTTGTCGCGATTGCACCCACCACAAAGCACCAAGCAGTACAAATAGTACTGCCGCCATTAGCCAAGCAATAAGCGTTACTTTTGACTGCGCTGGCTCTGCTTCGGCATAAGCATCTGCGCGCGCATCGGCATTTATCTTGGCAGATTGTTGCCACTCGGCCGCAGTGATACCAGCGTCATGAACCGTAGATTTTGCTGGTGCAGGAATTGCCGAGACCGTGCCTAAAGCACGATCTGGTCGCTTATCCATTTCTTTTAACGCATCATGCATCAGGCTCATATACGGCGACTCACAAAGTTGGGCACAAAAATCACTATGAAATTCAAAGTACCTTAACGCGCAATACCATTACGAGCTCGCGACTGCTGTGACTGCTACGCTGATTGCTAAATAACTTACCTAGTAAGGGAATATCGGACGCCACCGGTGCGCCGCGATCATCACTGCTCACGCGACGATCAATTAGCCCACCAATCATGACGGTATCGCCATCGGTGACGTTAAGTGTGGTGGTCATCCCTTTGTAGTTGATAACCGGTAGGGTTAGGCGATTGCCAGCACCAACATCAATGAGCGCTAAGCTTTTTGCTTCTACTTCCGTTTGCATAGGATGCACCATCAATTCGATTTTTCCATCTTCGCGGATAAATGGAATCACACCTACCATTACGCCAGAGAATACTGAATCTGTTTGTACATCAGACGATGTGGTGGAAGCCCCACCACCTGGTGTATTTAAGGTCACGCTTGATTTCGCAACATAGCGGGAGCTAGTGCCAACCGTTAACAGCGCTGGCGTGCCGTTACGTACTTGCACACTTGGGTTTGATAAAATTTTAACTGCACCAAAAGACCGCAGAGCTGATAACACGGCACTAAATGATCCTTCCTGATAAGCAATACCTGATGATGGACCGGCCGATGAACCCAGTAATTGCGCAGGCAAGGTTAGGCTACGCTGAGCAAGATCACCAATACCCTTTTGGCCCAAAGCACTTGTCACTGTTCCTAATGTTCCTGGCACCGCGCCAAAACCGGCTGCAGCATGCTGACGTAGTAAATTCCAATCAACACCGAACTCATAGCCGTCACCCAATTGCACATCTATAAGTTGCGCTTCGATTTGCACTTGCCGGCGCAAAATTTTCTGCGTGCGTTCGAGCACTTTTTCAATTGAGCGTAGTTGTGAAGGACGCGCCTTCACATATAAAGCACCGCTATTGCGATTTAACGTAAACGTAGACGCTGTTTTTTCCTGTGGTGATTCTTCCGCATTGGCGGCGGCGGCAACTGCTGCCGGTGTGCCGGTGGTAGCTACTTTCTTGTTATTTTCGCTGTCGCCTAAAATACGTTTTACGCTATTTTCGATTTGCTCATACGGATCTACTTTTGCGCCATTATTGCCCGATAGCAATACATTACCGCGCAGGGCGTTGGAACTGCCGCCACCACCAGAATTAGCGCCAAACACATTACCACCAGAGGAAACATCCATCGTCATGGAGCTATTGAGCATATCCAGCGCAAAGATACGTTCTTCGAGCAAATTTACCCGCAAAGTATTACCGCGAATTTCGCCTACGACATCAAAAGCGCGTACCACTTCATTAACAAATTCGCGTGGACTCACTTTTTTCAAATACATATCTGCACGCTTACTAATCGCAATCACATTTGGATCAACGATTAAGTTTAGACTCGCTTGATCGGCGAAGGCGATGAGTAAATCGCTTATAGATGCATTCATCATGCTGACACTAATCAACTCTTGCTCCAGCACATCTACCACTGGTGGCACCACGGCGAGTGCTGGCTGCGGGCGCGTAGTTTGTATTTCTTGGCGCAACGCATCACGCGATTCGGCCATTTTCTTAGATTCCAGCACAATCTCATCACGCATCTTTTTTACCGACTCGTATTCTGCCGTAGGTAGCGCGCCCATGCTGCGGCGAGATTCGGTAGTTTCTGTGGCGCAGCCACTAAGCGTGCTGATCGCTAGCGCCAGTAAGCTAATAGCGAATGGAGCCGAACGGCCGGACGTTACGAATGCTTTCATGATTTTCTCTTTATCGAAGAATCTTGTTATTCAAAAATTTAATCGCATATTTATTAGCTATCTTTCGTAAATCGATAGCCAGGAGCGAAAATAGCTTAAGACACAACAGCTAGGGCACAACTGCTAAGGAATACGTGGTGCCAACCAACCAGACAATCCAGCGAAACTTTCAGCTACAACAACATCGTCCATATTCAAACTAAACGGGGTGCTGGGCGCACTCGCACAAACGCTAGTGCCAGCGGAAAACGCATTGTGAATACCGTCGAATTCATTTCCGGCGCCATTACGATCTCGTAGCGGCATAATGAGAACGAAGGCTTGATTACTTAAGATGGTTGCAGCACAATTAACCGTACCTAATGTCAAATTATCGCCAGTCAAATACAGATGCGTAGCGCTTGGCGGTGATGAGGCAGTAGCGGCAAAATTAAGCGCCGCAATAAAATCCCGCGTATCGAGTACCGAGGAGGCAACTGCTGGTATGTCGGTGCGTTCAATTTGCACAGTTAAATCCGCCTGTACAGCGCTATTGCGATATACACCGTAGGCTGCACGCAGCCGATTATCAGGCATCTCCAAGCCTAAGCTGCGATAGGGAAACATCCCCGTTTCAGCGGTTGCGGTAGCGCAAGTACCGCCTGCGCTAACGGTTTCCCAACCACTGTTTGCGGAACCGATTGCAGTTGTATCGGGACATGGTAAACGTCCATTATTGAGCGCGAAAGCGCGTAAGTTATTGAGCAACGTCTGTCCATGCGCCCGCGCTAAATCGCGCTCGCCCGAAATTGCGGAATTGCCATATGAACCCGCTATCGCCCATGTGGTCACCCCCAACACCAGCAAGACCAGCGCAAGTTCAATTAGGCTAAAGCCAAATTGCGAACGCAACTGCTTAGAGGGGTTGCGGACGTTATTCACTTTGCAGGGCTCGAACGCACGTCGGTAACCATACCTGCTTGTTGTTTTTGAATCTCGGCCATGATGCTCTGAATTTTAGGCAAATCCTGCTTTCCAGGTGCCTGCGATAGCGCCTGCATCTCTTTACCTAAACGCTGAATCTCATCGGCGCGAGCAAGATTATTGCGCAAGGCACTGAGGTTAACGCCAGCAACATCAGTACTGCCATTAATTTTTTGTAAATCAGCAAGTACCGCATCTAAATCTTTCATAGCTGGAGTTTTCCCGCCAGCGGTCATCGCGGCAAGCTTCGCTTGCAATATCTGGTAGGCCTTTGCTTTATCAGCTTCCGCACCGGTTAAATTCGAAATGCGCGGTGCACCACCGGGTAGATTCGTTTTTTCCCACGGCGCAAGTTCGCGCGGGGCAACACCAGCTCCGGTACCTAGCTGAGGTGTCATTGTCGCCATTGGTGCGGCAACTGAACCTACTGTATTAGTTGGTACAGAGGCAGAAGAATCGGTAGTTGATTGCGCTGACGAAGCCGGAATTGAAAGCTTCCAAATAAGTACGCATAGCGCGATCAAAATAGCGCCGCCGAGACTTGAAATAATAATGAATTGTTTACGGTTCATTTTCTGATTTTTTTAGTTGTAGTTACACCAATTTGGTTCGCGTATTTATTTTGCTTTAACCGCAGTAGTTGGACCTAATCGGGCTTGACCAACTGCCATTGCCAGTGTTTGCTTGCCATATTTTTCAATCACGATGACGCGATCAGTATTAATTTCTGCCACGCGGCCATTGAATGGCAGTTCGTCTCCAGGCTTTACTAAGCGGCCATCAATCATGGCGCGTGGCTCTAGGCGGCTCTGCAGCACCATAGTCAAATTTCGCGTTGGCAATACCCTGAGTGCCGCCGCTGAAAGATCACGCACAATAGGCAGCCCTAATAATGGTGCTGGTTTTGGCTGGTAAGCTACCGGCGTTGCTGATCCTGCTACACGATCTTTTAGTAGGCTCAACGAGACCAAAGCAGCGTCGGCAGTTTCGGCATCACGTTTTAAAACTTCAGGCGTGAGAACCTGCGCCGCACGACCTGCCTGTACCGGCAGAATTCTGGCTGGCGGCGGCTGTAAAAACCACGCGATAATCCAAATGAGTACGGCCAATGCCAAAACATGTAAGCCGATTGCAATATATTTCATAGCGATACTTTCGTTTCAGCATTCTTGGGCTGGCTTTCAGCCGTGGTTGCATTTAGCGCTATGGATTGCGCCTTAACACTTACCGGTGCCCGCGTTAAGCGATAAGTAAAATTACCCGACTGCCCACCATCGGCAGGATCCATTGAGGTAACGACATATCCGGTACGGCGTAACTGCAAAAGAAAAGTGGTAATTGCGGAGCCATCTACACCTGGACGCAGTGCGCCATCAAAAACCATACTCAGCGGTTTGTTGGAAATGTTTTCAAGCCGGATACGCAAAATTCTTATCTCACGACCTGCGGCATTGCCTATATCAGCCACTACAGCCGCCGGGTTATATCCGGTAACTCCTGCTTGCAGGGTATTTACAAATTTTTGTACGTTTTCATATTCGGTGGGTGCTTGTTTTGCGTCTAACTGCCGCACCATTTCTTCACTTTTCGCCGACTTGGCATTTTGCAATGCCGCGTTAGAATTCATTTGTGCGCCAATAGTATGGTTATATCCACCATAAGCAAATAATGCGGCAGCACAGGCACCGACCAGCACCGTACTAAGGGGTGCCCAAGCCTCGGCAAAAGCCACTAAGCGCTGACTACCCGTATTAGCGGAGGTGCGCAAATTTGCGCGCTTTAATAATTGCGGCAGTGCTGTTTTTAATTTTTGCTCACTAACTGCATTACCTTCTGCATCCACTTGATTCAGGGCACCTTGACTGCAGTCTTCTAAATCGCATTTAGCGATTTGTACAAACAGTTGTTGCATGCGCTGATCTTCTTCACCATCTGCATAAAGCGGACACCAAAATACTTTAATGCTCTGCGCTTTGGATTTTTCAGCACTACCGGCAAAAGCCCGCGTACCAGTTCCACGGGCATTGCCCGCTGCTTGTTCCGCTAGAGAGCGCACCGCAATTTCAACATCTTCTTCAGCATCGCTATAGGCAGTAACAGATGCATAGATAAAGCCATCACTGGTATTGGCAAAATACACTAGATTGGCGCCATAGCGAATTACCCGGCCTTGACCTTCTTTAATGCCAGCGCAAGCCAATGCCGCTATCGGCAACAGCACGCAATGGTCACGCTGCTGTTGCGTCCAGCCGGAAATGGTTTGCCAGATTGGCAGGGGTACTGCGGTAAACAATACCTCCATCGCGCCAGCGACAGTACGCTGATGATGAATGAGCACACGGCTTTCGCCGTCAACCAATCCTTCAGCACGAATTTTGCGTTCTACCAACGCTTCTGCATGCGCCGTTTTTCCCTGCAAACGCATCACACCCGATGGAGAATCTCCAAACGTTTCAACAACTGAAATGGCGCTCGACAATTTTGGAAATGGCGAAACCACTTGGATGTAATCGCTGTCTTGCGCCAGCCATCTGTCACCCAGATGCAATATTGCTAACGGTTTTGTGATTGCAGTCATTTTCTTATGCGCCAAAAGAGTGAAGGTTGATGCGTCAATCTATTTTTTTAAGCTACCGCTGCTGGCATTACTTGACGCGGTAGTACCCATCATCGCTACTGGTGGTGTCACCGAGCCTTGTATATTTTGTACAGCCTGCAAAGTAGGCGCGGGGGCTAAAGGTGCACGCGCCATATCCCAAGCATAGTAAGAACCCGCCAAAGTTAAAACTAAGCCGCGATCTTCGGCACTCGGGGTATCAAATAATCCTTCACCGCCGCCGAGCACCGATATCTCAAAATTTTCTGTCACAAATAACCGCCCCTGCCCCGCTGCGGTATCGCGCACCAAACGATCGGCTTCCACACGGGTAGCGCTCACACCACGATAATTTACTTTGCGCTCTACCCATTGCTCGGGGGTGATGCCAGTTTGTTTGCTGTCTGTTACCAACTGCGTTGCACTAGACACCCACTTATCACGTTGCTGTGCATACACGAGCGCTTGCCCAGTATCCCGCGCCCGGTCACGCGCCAATGCTGCGGTGCGCTGTGCTTCGGCTTTGTGCGCAACGCCTGACTTAGCAATATAGGCACCAAAACCTAGCGCCCCTACCGCAGCGGCAAGCAGCACTAAACGTAATGAGCGGTTGCCTAAGTTCATTATTGATCCATCGACCAGTGAGCGGTAACCAGTATTACGCGGTCTTCATCTTTAGTGCGACCATTAACTTCCGCATTGCCACCAGCAGGACCCGCCACGGCACCAATATCAGCAGTAGTAATTGCGCTACTGATGGTGTTGTTACCAGCCCACTGCTCGCCTGGGGCGTTGGCATTATGTCCAGTTGAATTAGAGCCATTGTTTTGAATCCGGAAACGGCCTTCACGCGCATCAGGTTTGCCATCAACCAGCTGATCAAAATACCGAGCTAAATCCGGTGTCAAGCCGCGAATAACCATGACATTACCTGCACCACTAATAGTGCCCGGCGGGTTCCATTGGTAAGCTACTTGAAGCTCTGACGCATTGCCATTGCTATCGGTATAAAGATAGCGATCTTCATGACCTTCGCCGCGACCGGGAGCTAAGCGAATACCAGCTCGCAACATCAAATCACGTAGGTTTTGCCCGCTAACAGCTGGATCACCAGCGCCTACTGAATTAGCATCGTAACCTTGACCATGGCTTACGCGGCGACCGGTGTTGGCAAAGTTTTCTGGCAAACCAGCACCAGTACCGCCACTCCGAGTACAGGCAGGGCTACCGCTGAACGTCGTTTCAGCACCGTTGACCATATAGGTTGGTGCTTGCTGACAATCGCCAACTACTACGCCAGTGCGCTGGTAGTATTGATCGTAAGCAGCTTTCCATTGATACAAGTATTTGTTTGCCGCTTTTGAATACTCGGCGTTACGCTGCACGTCTTTACCGATCATGACTGCGCCTAAAATTAGACCAATCACAGCCAGCACAATGGCAATTTCTACCAAGGTAAAACCAGCCTGCGTCCGATTCAGTGGCCGCGCTGGTATTTTCATTGATGAATTCATCTTAACTCTCCTTTAGATGTAGCAATTATTGATTCATTTTGAAATGGGCAACAACAGTCATGACTTGATCTTCGTCAAGCTTGGTACCATCTCCCGTTGCCGTTCCTGTGGCGCGATTTGCGTAACTGAAATTATTATTTCCAGTCCATTCAACACCGGGCGCATTCGCAGTGCCATTGGCCACATCAGCTAACCTAAACATGCCTTCTTGCGCATCTGGCTTGCCATCAATCATTTGATCTAAAGTGCGCGCTAGGTCTGGCGTTAAACCGGTTATCACCATTACATTACCGGCTCCGGATGCTGTGCCCGGCTTATTCCATTGGAAGCAAATTTGTAATTCTTGCGGGTTGCCGTTTGTATCTAAATAGACATAACGATCTTCAAATCCTTCAGCGCGGCCTGGCGGTAACCGAATACCCTGACGCAACATAAGATCACGCAAAGTGCCGATTGGTGCAGTAACACCTGGAGCCGTGGTGGCAGCACATACTGCTGCTGGGGCTGTAGCAGCGCCCATATCACCGCCTGAAATTACGCCGCCTACTGGCGTATATGCACTGCCATTGACCATCAAACGCGGCGCTACTTGGTTATCGCCAATCGGCACACCAGTACGTGCATAGTGGGTGTTATAGCCTACTACCCATTGATCAACAAACTTCTGTTTGATCTTGGTATATTCAGCATTACGTTGCACGTCTTTGCCGATCATGATGGCACCGAGGATTAGGCCGATTACTGCTAGCACAATCGCCATTTCGACGAGAGTGAAGCCTTTTTGAGTTTGTCGCATTTGCATATTCTTCTCCGTTTGGGGTCAGGGGCTGTTAAAGCTAAAATCTAAAATTGGGCAAATCAGAATTTTCAGACTGGGAATCTTTTTAAATAAGCACTTACTGAGTTTCTGCTCGCTTTACCTACTTTGCTTCGATATTCAAAAGCGCTTGTTGCTATTGATCAACCTTCAAAAAAACAGCAGCGGGATAAAAAAATTTGCCCGTTACCTACTAAACGTAATTCGCTACCCTAAACTATCAAAATATTTTCTCGACACTTCATTTTCATGGTTTTTACTAATTTCAATTAAGGGTTACTGGAGTTTCCACTAGCAAGTACCGCGTTCACAAAAATTGACTACGTGCTCAGCATAAACAGCCAGCGCAAAACCGCCAATACGACTAATGTCGTAGGAATTGAAAATAGTTGTGTCGTCTACGTGGCTGATAATGGAAAATTCACCTCTATACGCTTGTAGGCGTTAGGGTAGATGAACGGGCCAGTCAAAAAAATGCCTGCGCCCCAAGGGTCGCTGGCATTTTCACCCGCTGCTGTTAGTGCGGAAATGGCGCTAAGGTGCTTTTATTGCCTGATTTTCTAACGAACACTAAGCTTCGCTAACGACAGCATTAGCCATTTGGCACCATGCTCACGAAATTTAATTTGAATGCGTGAATCGTCGCCCAAACCTTCAAAAGCCGTCACTACGCCATCGCCAAACTTAGGATGTACTACACCAGTGCCAACTTTATAGGGCGACTGATTAGTTTCAAAACCAGCACGCGCGGCCTCAGGCATAACATCAGGAGAGCGAGCGCCAAAATAGTTCTTACCAAAGTTGCCACCATATTGATTTTGGCGACCACTAGAAGCGTAATGATTATAAGTTGCAACTTTTTCCGGCAAAACAATCCACTTGCAAAGCTCGGTCGGAATTTCTTCAACAAAACGCGAGACGACGCCGTATTGCGTTTGCCCGTGTAGCATCCGCGAGCCCGCATGCGTGATGTATAAGCGCTTACGCGCACGAGTGATGGCCACATACATAAGGCGGCGTTCTTCCTCTACACCATCCAAATTATTGAGCGAATTCGTATGTGGAAATAACCCTTCTTCAACACCAACCACGAAGACGGCATTAAATTCTAGGCCCTTGGCCGCATGTACCGACATGAGTTGCAAAGCATCATCGCCCACACCCGCTTCACGCTCGCCGCTTTCTAAGCTGGCATGCGCTAGAAAGGCTGTCAATGGTGGCTCTTCACCGTCATACTCTTCTTGAAAAAGGGCCGTGGCGCTGACTAATTCGCCTAAGTTTTCAAGCCGGTCTTCCCCTTCTTTTTCTAACCTATAGTGCTGATTTAAACCACTACGCTCTAGTAATTCCTGAATCAGTTCCGGCATGGTGAGTTGTTCAGCCGATACTTTTAAACCTTCGAGCATTTGTAAAAAATTATTGATGGCGATACCAGCACGACCAGTTAATTCGCGATTTGCCACGGCATTCTCACAAGCCGCATAAAGCGATACCCCATCACGTACCGCCAATGCTTGCACTTGTTCAATCGTACGGGCGCCAATACCGCGCGGCGGAAAATTAATCACTCGGGTAAACGCACCGTCATCATCAGGGTTGCCCGCAAGGCGTAAATAGCCCAGCGCATGTTTAATTTCTTGGCGCTCAAAAAAGCGCAACCCGCCGGTCACTTTATACTGCACATCCGCCCGAAATAGTGCGTGTTCCAGCACCCGAGACTGCGCGTTTGATCGATACAACAAAGCCATATCGCGCAAATTATTGCCTTCACGCTGCAAGGCACGCACTTCTTCAACAATAAAGGTAGATTCTTCTAAATCGGTCGCCGCCGAAAATATCCTGACTAGCTCGCCCTTACCGGCGTCAGTCCATAAATTTTTGCCCAAACGATCATTATTATGCGAAATAACGGCATTTGCAGCATCTAAAATTGCGCCGTAGGAGCGGTAATTCTGCTCAAGCTTAATTAAATTACCACGTGCGAAATCGCGCTCAAATTCACGCATGTTTGCAGCTTCAGCACCACGGAAGCCGTAGATGGATTGATCGTCATCACCCACCGCTAAAATGCAGGGATCAGAACCCGCAAGAAGCTTAATCCATGCGTATTGCAGGCGATTAGTGTCTTGAAATTCATCAACCAAAATGTAGCGAAAACGCTGCTGATAATGCGCCATTAAAGTGGGATTTTTTTGTAGTAGCTCAAAGCAACGCAATAACAATTCCGCAAAATCTGCCACACCTTCGCGCTGGCATTGCGCGTCATAAGCCGCATAAATTTCCACCTGTTTGCGCGTAAATTCATCCGGCGCTTCCACCACGCGCGCACGTAAGCCTTGTTCTTTGCAACTGTTAATAAACCAACCCACTTCTTTCGGTTTAAAACGCTCCTCATCTACATTCATTGCCCGAATAACGCGCTTAATGGCGGAAGCTTGATCAGAAGAATCTAAAATTTGAAACGATGATGGCAGCCCAGCTTCTTTGTGATGCGCCCGCAGCATCCGATTACACAGCCCATGAAACGTGCCAACCCACATACCACGGGTGTTAATGGGCATCATGGCACCAATACGGGTGAGCATTTCACGCGCAGCTTTGTTGGTAAACGTCACCGCCAAAATAGCACCTGGGCTGGCCTGATGCGACTGAATTAAATAGGCGATGCGGGTAGTCAACACCTTCGTCTTACCGCTACCCGCTCCGGCCAATATTAACGCCGACTCCCGTGGCAACAACACCGCTCGCGCTTGCTCAGGGTTTAAATTTTCGACTAAATTTATTTCAGAAAAAGATTGAAACATCAAAGATTTTGCACATCATAAAATAGTAAGCATAGATTATCGCGGATAACCGCGTGGCGTGCCTTAAAAAACGCAATAATGACCGCTTAGGAAGGTCTGGGTTAGCCACCGATTGTCTAAGGAAAACCACACCGCCAAGGTATAATCTAGGGTTCTATTCGAAATTACTTAAAAGCCACTTATGCAATCGCAAATTTCTTCATCCTACAACCCCAAACAAATTGAAGCCGATTGGCAGCAAAAATGGAACGCGGCCAACGCTTATCGCGTACTGGAAAACGCGACTGACGCGGCGGGCAAATTAAAGCCTAAGTTTTATGCTTGTTCGATGCTGCCTTATCCTTCTGGCAAGCTGCATATGGGACATGTACGCAATTACACCATCAATGATGTGATGTTGCGGCAGATGCGGATGAACGGCTATAACGTCTTGATGCCGATGGGGTGGGATGCGTTTGGTATGCCGGCGGAAAACGCGGCTATGGCGAATAATGTGCCGCCCGCAAAATGGACTTATGCCAATATTGAGGACATGAAGGCACAAATGCAGCCGCTAGGCTTGGCATTTGATTGGGCGCGTGAAGTGACCACTTGCAGCCCAGATTACTATCGCTGGAATCAGTGGCTATTCTTAAAGATGCTTGAAAAAGGCATCGCCTATCGCAAAACCCAAATCGTGAATTGGGACCCAGTTGATCAAACCGTGTTGGCTAATGAGCAAGTGATTGACGGACGCGGTTGGCGATCCGGTGCGGTGGTAGAAAAGCGTGAGATTCCCGGTTATTACTTAGGCATTACTCAATATGCTGAGGAATTGCTTGATCATGTAACCCACAAGCTACCAGGCTGGCCTGAGCGCGTGCGCATCATGCAGCAAAACTGGATTGGCAAGTCGGTGGGGGTGCGCTTTGCGTTTCCGCACGACATTAGAGATGATGCTGGTGCGTTGGTGCAAGACGGTAAGCTATTCGTGTTTACCACGCGTGCCGACACCATCATGGGCGTGACTTTTTGTGCGGTGGCGGCCGAGCATCCGATTGCGACTGTGGCGGCAAAAAACAACGCAGCGTTACAGGCCTTTATTGCCGAATGTAAGCAAGGTGGCGTGGCCGAAGCGGACATGGCCACTGCTGAGAAGAAGGGCATGGATACTGGCCTAACAGTGAATCACCCGCTAACGGGTGCGGCAGTGCCGGTGTGGGTCGGTAACTATGTATTGATGACTTATGGCGACGGCGCCGTAATGGGCGTACCGGCACATGACGAGCGAGATTTTGCGTTCGCAAAAAAATATGCGTTGGCAATAAAACAAGTGGTGGCGGTGGCGGGCAAAACCTATTCGCTTGATGCATGGGGCGATTGGTATGGTGATAAATCTAATGGCACCCTGATTGCGTCAGGAAAATATGATGGGCTTGGTTATGAAGCCGCGGTGGACGCCATTGCCGCCGATTTAACCGCAGCCGGTGGCGAGAAAAAAACCCAATATCGCCTACGCGATTGGGGCATTTCGCGCCAGCGTTATTGGGGCACACCGATTCCGTTAATTCATTGCGACGATTGCGGCGTGGTGCCAGTGCCCGAAAAAGATTTACCCGTTATTTTGCCTGACGACTGTATTCCCGATGGCACAGGCAATCCGCTCAACAAG
>JANMDR010000103.1:0-1897 GCA_031376425.1 Betaproteobacteria bacterium | reverse complement strand
GCGGGTCATAGCCGAGCATATGCTTTACCGATGGACTTTGGTACAAAATCAGGCCATTTTCATCCAGCAATGTGACGATATCCATCGCACTTTCGGTAAGCGAACGGAACCGTGTTTCAGTTCTGGCTAAAGCCTGCTCGGCTTGCTTGATATCGGTGATATCGGTCAATATGCCAATCAGCCCAACTGGTTTTCCGGCTTTATCGGCAAAACTACTAATTTGTTTTACTAAGCGCCGCGATTCACCCGTAGCGTTCGTGGTGCTTTCCTCATATCGTAAGGTAACCCCCCCATCCATGACTTCTAAATCCTCTGCCAGCAGACGCAAATCAGTTTCTCCGGTCACCGGATCAACTGGAAACTTACCTTTTCTGTCTTCGCGACGGATGCCGTAGAAAGTTTCCCAAGCGCGATTAAAGCCGATGTACCGGCCTTCTACGTCCTTATAAAAAATGGGATTGGGAATCACTTCAAGCAGTTCTTCGGTGAAATGCAATTGGTCGTCAAGCTGGCGCGCCACCCGTTTAATGGCCGAGATGTCGGCACAGGTTATTAAGATACCCACCACTTCCTGATCACCACCGCGTAGTGGAGCGGCCGATACGCTTATTTCAATGTCACTACCGTTAGGATGCTTGCGCAACATTTCTACGTTGTTAAAATCGTCACCGCTCAAAATACCTTCGCGTAACTGGCGCGTTTTTTCTTCATCGGGGCCTATCGCTAGGGGCGAGGGCTTACCTAACACCGCATCTTCACTGACACCAAACATTTTTTCTGCTGCCGGATTCCACATCGTCACGATGCCATTTGGCGACACCGAATAAATCGCGAGCGGTGAAGTTTGTACAATCGCCTTTAGCGATTCATTGACGGCGCGAAGTGTTTGTTGCGCCGCGTGGTAATTAGAAATATCTTCCATCACCGCCAGTGCGTATTCAAAATTACCCTGCTCGTCGCGCATAATCGTTGTCGATCGACGCACCCACATCATCGACCCATCGCGACGCACCATGCGCCGTTCCACTTTAGGTAAATGCAGACGCTGGGTTTTTAACTGATCGCCTAAACGGGTGCCAATGCTACGGTCTTCAGGCAATGCGGTGGCAAAATAAGGTTTACCGATAAGCTCATCAGCCCCGTAGCCGGTCATCTCGGCAAACTTTTCATTCACCAAAACATAGCGGCCTTCTATATCAATATGCGCTAGCCCTACTTCCATTAAGTCAAACGTGGCACGGAATTTACGCTCACTGCGCTGCAAGGAAGCTTCACGCTCACGAACCTCAAATGCGAGCGCATGCATATTGCGCGAAAGCTGTTCTAACTCGGCGTAATCGGCTTGAATGAGCATCTCACTGCCGCTGGAACTTAAGAAGTTCTCCGGCGTTAAGGTGTTAGCAAATTTACGTAGCGGCTCGCCAATTTGTCGCGCCACAACCCAAGCAACGATGGCGGAAATAATAATTGTCAGCAAGCCCAGCCAAATAATTTGCTCACGCAGGCGTTGCGCCTCTGCTGGCACCATTGATGTTTGTGAGGTCGCTACTTGCGCTATCACGCTCAAACACAACGCGACCACCAAAAGCACCACGCCAAAGCCCGCGGCAATACGAATAGTGAGTTGTCGCTTTTTACTAGGTGTCGTATTCGGTGGCGGAGATGAAGGCAAAATAAGGGGCCTTTTAATAAAGCGGTAATTGAATGCGGTGTATCCCGCATTTTAAATGAAGCACTATTCTATTTTACATCGCATTAAGTACTATCGCCTATGCCCAATTGCTGTGAGCGATTTAGTAGCATTGTAGTAAGCGATTTAAGCGTTTTGCGGCGCTAGGAACACGCCCATTTCATTTTTGTAAACTGCAACTTTTCTTAAGCGCTGCTTGATGCACGG
>JANMDR010000109.1:0-26360 GCA_031376425.1 Betaproteobacteria bacterium | reverse complement strand
CGGCCTTGCGATTGGTGCCATGTTTTTTATCATGCGTATCAATATGGGCCACCTGCTCACGCCATGTTTTATCAAATGCATCAAAGCTAAATCGATAAGCCTGCGGAATAAACTCATCCCAGCGCGGCGTTTGTGCTTGTGCGGCCGCGCTGCGTACCGGTGCAGCGCTGATGCGATCTGCTGCTTGCCAGCCGCTCCATGCAGGCCAGTTGAGTAAATAATAATCGTATGACCACGGATAGACAGCAGGGCTCAAGCTCACCAATAAGCCTGGCCGACGAGTACGAATTTCTTGGGTAAACCATTTGGAATATTCATTGACCTTAGCCGAGCGCCATGCCATAAAAGCGGGGTCTTTATGGTCATTGGGCGGCTGTGCGCCGTTGTGTTCGGCGGCGTAAATTTTGCGCGTGGTATCGTCATAGCCCATCGTTACATAAGGCCAGACAATACGGTCATCGATTTGAATGCCGTCAATATCGTATTTATCGATGGCCTCTAGCACCAGATCAAGTAAAAACACTCGCGCTTCGGGGTGTAGTGGATTCATCCATACGAAGCCATTGGGCGCTATTTCGCTGCCGTTAATATCGCGGCTTAGCCACTCTGGTTTTTGTTTCCACAAATGATTCATGGTAGTTTTATGTGCTGCCATGAAGCCGTATTCAAACCAGGCAATATAGTGCAGGCCATTGCGATGCGCGGCGATGGCTGTTTCTTGTAACAGGTCACGCGCTTCGCCTGCTGCGCGCGCCTTGTTCATGGCATCACTAGGGTCTTGCAATGCCAGTGCAGGGCGGCGCTCAACGCCGATAGTACGTTTTAGCACTTGCGATGGATATTGGGTGTAACCGTTTTTCCATACTTCAACATACACGGTGTTCAGTCCAATATCGGCCAACTTTTTCATTGTGGCAGCGGTGTTGGCTGGGGTAGAAATGGCGCTGTTCGCGGTGGTAGTAACCCATGTGCCGCGCACTTCTTTCGTTATGGTTGAAGCAGTGACGGTGCCCGCCTTGGCGGTGGCGTCGAATAACCCCTGAGGGGCATTTTGGGCTGCCACGGGCATTGATAAAAGGATACCGATGCCTAAAGAAATACCTAATGCTATAGGGTTTATCTTCATTTTGGTAATTGTTTGGCTAATACTTCATCTACTCGGTTTTTGTCCATATCCACGACTTCAAAGCGCCAACCCGCACACTCAAATGAATCGGCCTTACGCGGAATACGCCCCATTTGAAACAGCATAAACCCGCCCACGGTTTGGAAGTTACCCGGTTCATCATCGGGCAGTGATGCTATCCCCAATTTCTGCTTCATTTCGTCAACGGGCAGCAGGCCATCAACCAACCATGAATCGTCTTCGCGCTTTACGGCTAAGGCATGAATATCATCTTTTAACAACATATCGCCAATAACGGTGCTCATTAAATCAGATACCGTCACTAAGCCTTCAGTAGAACCAAACTCATTGACCACTAATGCGGCGTGGGCGCTATTTTGTTTGAAAAACTCAAGCAAGCCGGTGAGCGTAATTTCACCGGGTACGTAATGCAAGGGTGCTGATTGTAGTGTTTTTAAATCAAGTTCTTGCCCAGCGAGTAAACGCCCTAAAATTTCGCGGCTCTCGACAAAGCCGATTGGATTGGCAATGCCCTCTTTGCAGAGTAAAAACCGCGATACTTTGTGATCGCGCAGCACCTGAATATTATCTTCAGGACTCCAAGATAAATCTAGGCAAACGATGCCGGCCGCTGGCGTCATGATCGCGCCGACACGGCGATTGTCTAGCCGGAACACATTACCTAAAATTTCGCTTTCGGTTTTATTTAAATTACCTTCGCGGCGGCCGATTTCAATCAGCACTAAAATTTCATCGGTGGCCGTCGCTTTATCGCGTTCAATGAGGGGCGTAAACTTCAATAAAAATTCCGAGCAAATTGCCACCAAGGCTACGACTGGTGCGGTTAGCCGTAAAAGCCAAGTCACAAAGCCAGCCATAAAAGACGCTACTGCCTCAGGTTGGGCAATAGCGATACGCTTTGGAATTACCTCGCCCAGCACCAAGCTCACGAAGGTAATAATCACCACTACAATGCCGAGTGATACCCCATATTTAATGTGCGCTAGCCAAGGTATGTAATTGCCAATTAGCACTTCTAGGCGCGGCACCCAATGCGATTCGCCCACCACGCCAGAAATCATCGCTACTGCCGTTAGGCCAAGCTGGGTGCCAGCTAGTAAGCGGCTGGGTTTTTCGCGTAGTTTGAGTACCGCGCGTGCGCCTGATGAGCCATCACGTGCCATTTTTTCTAAAATAGCGGGGCGACTGACGCCAATCGCCATTTCTGCCATTGCCAACACGCCGCTAAAAAGAATTAGTGCGATTAAAAAAAGTAAATCCATACCACCACCTAAATCATTGTTGAACCACGCCGTTAATCCCTGGGACGGCGTTTGATTACCTATAAATGCAATACAACAAGGATCATACGCTAAATTGGTATTTTATTGGTACTATATTTTGAACTTTTTAACATTTAGTGTGGGTCGAATTTCTTCCCCCTAAACCCTGCCAACCCTTGCCCATATTGAATTGCAGCGGCTTTGTTGCGCACCAAGGGTGTGCAAAAATTTTACCGCTAAGCCCCTTATTGCGGGGCGTTGGGTAAAAACAACACAATTGCATAGTATTACGAATGTTTCCAACTGTGGAGTTGCTTTTTATTCTCAGCGGTAGCACAGTGTTCTATATTGGTAGTAAATTGGTATTTACCCAGTTTACCCCCCCATAAAATCTTTTTTCGTATTCACTGTATGGTGAATGGCTGTTTTTTCGGAATAACCTGATTGTTTTTTCATACTCTTCTCTCAAGCTTATCTCTTTATTGTGTTGTATTTGTTACTTCCCCCTGCTTAAAATAAATTCTCATGCTAAATACTGAAACCCCCAATCAAGCCCACGCCAATCTAGATTTATATTCCCCTGTTGACCTCGTTAATGCCCTAGCTGATGACCAGATAAATGCCGTAAGCGCTGTGCGTGCGGCTGCTGCCGATATTGCCCGTGCCGTAGAGGCCGCTGTGCCGCGCATTAAAGCGGGAGGGCGCTTAATTTATTCAGGCGCGGGCACCTCGGGTCGTTTGGGGTTGCTTGATAGTGTGGAGCTATACCCCACATTCTCGTGGCCACCGGAGCGCGCTGTTGCCTTGCTTGCGGGGGGGGCGGATGCGGTGTACGTAGCCGTTGAAGGCGCTGAAGATAGTGTAGAGCAGGGTGCTGCCGATATTGCGGCCACTAAACCTAACGCTAATGATGTAGTGCTACTGATTGCGGCATCTGGTGCGACGCCTTATGTGATGGGCGCTTTGAATGAGGCTAAAAAATATGGCGCACTGACTATCGGTTTTGCCAACAACCCCGATGCACCCGTTACCAAACAAGCGGAGATTGGCATCACCCTGAACACTGGCTCAGAAGTGATTTCTGGCAGTACCCGTTTGAAAGCAGGCACATCTCAAAAAATTGCCCTCAATACTTTCTCAAGCGCCCTAATGGTAAGGCTGAACAAGGTATACGGCAATTTAATGGTGGATGTAAAACCCACAAATGCCAAGCTTATTCGCCGCACTGTTTCACTCACTGTTTTAGCCACAGGCTGCGATTCAATGCAGGCGCAAACCACTTTAGAAGCCTGTGGTCATCATGTTAAAACGGCGATTGTGGCAATTAAGAAAAACATATCAGCTGAGGTAGCGGCGGCACTCCTCAATAAGTCTGATGGCAGTATTCGCACCGCACTAAAGTAGTGGTGTAGCGCAGTCAAAAATTGCAGTAAACAAGTAGCTGAATACCGTTGTAAACCCGCAGTATTAACCATTCGCCGTAGATTTACGGTAACGAAAATTAAGGTGCCTATGATGAAATTTAATAAAAACCCAATTGCAATAGCAGTATCTATTGCGTTATTCACCCTCGCAGTCCCTGCATTTGCACAGACAGCGACGCCTAAAACGCCAGAAATGATCGCTAAGGAAGAAGCTGAAGCCAAAGCAAAAGCTGCCGCTGATAAAAAAGCCGGTACTGCCCAACAAGTAGAGCGTATTGTTGTCACGTCTGGCAAACGCGCCGAAGCTGCATACAAAGTACCGTACAACGTCACAGCACTTTCCGAAGAAACACTGCGAGAAGAAAACATCACCGATGTGAAGAAATTGATTCAACAAAGCGTAGCTATCAACGCGCCGCAAAACAGCGCACGTTTTGCTGACTCAGTTACCGTTCGTGGTTTAAATATTTCGCCCGTCAGCGCGAACAACCTTGAGCAGTTTGTAAAGACCACCATCGCTTATTATTTGGACGAAACACCATTGCCAAGCATCGGTTTTCGGATTAAAGATGTGGCTCGTGTGGAAACTTTATTAGGCCCGCAAGGCACTTTATATGGTGCTGGTAGCCTAGGCGGTACGATTCGCTACATCACCAATAAGCCGAAATTAAATACTACCGAAGGCCGCATTTCTAGTGGGCTTTATTCAACCAAAGGTGGCGGCATTAGCAATGACACCGATGTGATGTTTAACTTCCCATTGGGTGAAAGTTTTGCTTTACGTGGCTCAGTGGCGCACCTAGATGAAAAAGGTTACACCGACCGTGTATCCAACCCACCGTGGCGCGTAGGTAATTTTGCATGGGTTACACAACCAGACCCCACGAGAAATCGTTATGAAGATGATGATTGGCAGAAAGTGGACGGCGGTCGTTTAGCGTTATTGTGGAAAGTAAATAACAACGTATCGCTAACCGTGTCGCATGCCGAACAACGTCAAAACGCAAATGGCACTACTGGTACTAGCTTGCTGCCGTGCCGTGTCGCAAATGCTTTAACACCGGCACAAATTGAAGCGGCGTGGAAAACGGCAAGTGCTAATTGCGGTACTGCCACAACGCCAGAAACGCGTACCTACTTTAATGTGTTGCTTACGCCATACGCTGTAGGCCAAGATGTGATTTTGTCGCGCTATGGGGAATACGCAATCCGTAACTTCAAGATGGATTCTTTTGAAATTGACGCAGACTTAGGCTTTGCGCGCTTGGCTTCGAGCACCTCTAAATTTACCGATGCGCGAGTGGGACAGGCCGATTACGCCAGCCAAGGCCAAGTGTTTTACTTCGGTCTAGGTGACGATTTTGGCGGAAAAATTGATAGTGGTCGTTCGGCGTTCATCACCTATAACAACGCCTATCAAGGCATTAGCCATGAAACGCGTTTGGTTTCAAAAAATGATGGGCCATTGAATTGGATCGGCGGTATTTACTACACAGACCAAGATAAGAGCCTGCGCTTTTCCGAAATGTTGCCGGGTATGGATGCCTATATTCCGCTAAATCGCGCACGTATCGGTGGTTTAAAGGATGAAGGTTATAACGAAAATCTCGCCAATAAATATCAAGAAACCGCATTGTTTGGCGAAGTAAATTATAAAATTACACCGAAGTGGATCACCACCGTAGGTGCCCGTGCTTTCCGCTATAAAGACACCGCCATTGCCAAGATTATTGATTACGCTGGTTCGTATGTAGATAGCGATTACACACGTAGTAGTGGTGTGAAATCGAAGTCGTATTTCAAGTTCAATACGTCATATCAGTTTGGTGATGACCTACTTGGTTACGCCACATTCTCCCAAGGCTTCCGTCGCGGTGGAACCAATGGCTTTAAAGATCAGGGCAGCAAAATAGTGTCCGGCGAAAACGCGACTTACCAGCCCGATTCCACCAACAACTTTGAAATTGGCTTAAAAGGCTATGCGTTCAACCGTATGCTTTACGTTGAAACCGACGTTTATCAAATTGATTGGAAAAACGTACAAACCTATCGCGCGCAAGATGTGAATGGCTTCCCCGTCAACGGCACTGCCAACGGGCCTGGCGCACGTAGCCGTGGTTTTGAATTATCCACGCGTTATAAGCTTAACGATAACTGGCAGGCAACGTACAGCACCACCACGACGCAAGCCGAGTGGACAAGTACGGTAGTAAACTGTTTGTATGCGGGCAACACTACAGCTGAATGCCGTACATGGGAAAAAGGGGGCAAATTAGGTGGCAGCCCGAAGTGGAAGCATAACTTTGGCGCACGCTTTAACACTTCCTTGGATAACGGCGTTTATCTTTGGGCAAGCTTGAGCGGTCGCTACACCGGACCGATTGCTGTTGATCGTGCTGATAGCCCAACATCTAGCGTACGTGAACGCCCGGCCTATACCTTGTTGAATGCCAACACGGGTGTTAGTTATGGGAATTGGGATGCAAACTTTTGGATCCAAAATTTAGCTAACAAACGTGCAGAAGTTTCATCACAAGAGGCTGGTTTGATGGGTGCGCGTTTGATGTTCTCAACTCCTCGTACTATGGGTGTTAATGTGACGTACTACTTTAAGTAATTAGTCGTTTAGTTGCAGTAAGTACTTTTTAAAAGGGGCAGAAATGCCCCTTTTTTCATTACAAGCTATTGCATAAAATAATATTGGTAGTAAAGTGGTATTATCTAAATGCGGTGCAATTATTGCGCTTAAACCACTCAACCTAGAAACGGCAGTTGACCGCTAAAATTACTTGGAGATATCCGTGTTTATTGGTATTTTATGGTTTCTAAGCCGTCACCATGTGGGTGAAAGCGCTACGAACGTGATTGCACGATTTTGAAACTCCCAAGCCGCGTTGTTCCTCCTAGCAGGGTGAAGCCTGCGTCGTCGTCACGCCTTGCTAGGAAGTCCCAAAATCGCACACTCACATCCGTCCAACTACCGTTTCTAGGTTCAACAAGGTTGCAAAATGAGTATTGATAAGCCGTCTTCAGGGGCAAATATAGTAGAAACGAATCCGCGCAATCCTTGGGCGTGGATTCCTACTTTGTACTTCGGGCAGGGCATCCCGTATGTGGTGGTAATGACCTTGTCAGTGGTGATGTACAAAAACCTCAATATTTCCAATACCGACATTGCGCTTTACACCAGTTGGCTCTATTTGCCGTGGGTGATTAAGCCGCTTTGGTCGCCGTTTGTGGATATGTTCAAAACCAAGCGCTACTGGATTTATACCTTGCAGTTGTTAATTGGCGCATCGTTGGCGTTGGTGGCGCTGACTATTCCCATGTCGGGGTTTTTTCAAATTACCTTGGCCGTATTTTGGTTAATGGCGTTTAGTTCGGCCACCCACGATATTGCGGCGGACGGTTTTTATATGTTGTCGCTACCACAACACCAACAAGCGGCATTTGTGGGCGTGCGTAGCACCTTTTACCGTTTAGCGATGATTACGGGGCAGGGTGCTTTGGTGTATTTTGCGGGTAAGCTCACCACCGCTCTCGGCAGTCCTGCAGCGGCGTGGGCGATTGTTTTTTGGGTGCTGGCGGGCATGTTTGTCGCCCTTGGTATTTACCATAAATTTATTTTGCCGAAGCCCGCTAGTGACTTGCCAGCGTTAAGTGCAGTCAATGCTGACCCGCTTCGGCAATTTGGTGAAACCTTCAAAGCGTTTTTTGCGCGTCCCGGTATTTGGGTGATGCTAATATTTTTATTAACCTTCCGTTTAGGCGAAGCGCAAGCGCTAAAACTCGTTGCACCATTCCTTCTCGATGCCCGTGAAAAGGGTGGCTTGGGCTTTATTACCGAGCAGTTCGGGCTAGCTTATGGTACATATGGCGTGGCTTCATTAACCCTCGGTGGTCTGCTTGGCGGCTACACCATCTCACGCGGTGGCTTAAAAAAATGGATTTGGCCCATGTTGTTTGCGGTGCATATTCCCAACCTCGCGTTTGTATTTTTAGCCTATACGCAACCCACTGAATTTTGGGTAGTTACTGCCGCTATTATGATTGAGCAATTTGGCTATGGCTTTGGCTTTGCTTCGTACTTGCTTTACATGATTATGATTGCTGACGGCCCGCACAAAACCGCACACTATTCCATCTGTACGGGCTTCATGGCCTTGGGCATGATGCTACCCGGTATGGCCAGCGGCTGGATTCAAACGCAGTTGGGCTATCCGCACTTTTTTGTATGGGTACTGATTTGCACCTTACCTTCCATCATCATCACGTTTTTCTTAAAAATCCCAGATGATTTTGGGAAGAAAAAGGTTGAAGTAGCATGAGCAAATTAAGCGAAGTAGGCGCAAGCGTGTCCCGCCTAGCATCGCTCGATGCGTTTCGTGGTTTTACCATCGCGGCGATGGTGTTGGTCAATAACCCCGGCGATTGGGGTAATTTATATCCGCAGTTAGCTCATGCGGCTTGGAACGGCTGGACTTTTACGGATTGGATTTTTCCGTTTTTCTTATTCATCGGTGGTATATCGATGACGATGTCCTTGGGTCGCCGCGCTGAAGCAGGTGATAGCAAACCGGCGTTGCTATGGCAGTTGGCAAAGCGCGCGGGCATCATATTTTTGATCGGCTTAACGCTTAATTTCATTCCTGCTTTTGATATTTCAACCGTGCGCATACCCGGTGTGCTGCAGCGCATTGCCTTATGCACCTTGCTTGCTGCACCGATTGTGGTGTACTGCAATTGGCGGCAGCAAGTTGCTGTCATCATCGCCTTGTTTGCGTTATATACCGTGTTGATGCTGTTTGTTGCGGTGCCCGATGTGGCGGGTGTGGTGGCGGCTGGCGTACTGGAACCGGGGCGTGATTTTGGTGCTTATGTGGATCGCCTATTTTTAAATGGACATCTGTGGGCGAAAGTAAAAACATGGGACCCAGAAGGTATCGTCAGCACCTTGCCTGCGTTATGTAGCCAGCTATTTGGCGTACTCACTGGGCGATGGTTAAGTGTGGATAAAACCAAAGCCGAAAAAACAGTGTGGATGTTGCTTGGCGGTCTGTTGTGCTTATGGGTAGGTAATATGATTGACGCCACCATCATGCCGATTAACAAAAGCTTGTGGACGGTTTCTTATTCCATATTTATTACCGGCTGGGGCTTGATTGTGTTCGGTGCGTTTTATTGGCTGATGGACGCCTGTGATTCAGACAAAATCAAAACACAAGCTGCAAAATGGTTTAAACCGTTTTCAATCTATGGCATGAACGCGCTGTTTATTTTTGCGTTTTCTGGCTTGTTCGGGAAGATGCTAAGTTTTATCAAATTTAGCAATGATGTGGGGGTGGCAACACCGCTAAAAGCTCTTATTTACGCGCCTTTCAAGGCATTGCCCTTGGGTGCAGTGAACACCTCTTTGCTATTTGCTATTGCGTTTAACTTGGCGATGTTTGCGGTGGCATGGGGTATGTATAAAAAGCGTTGGTTTGTCAAAGTTTAATCTTCATAATGGGACTTCATTCGTGATTACTAACGATCATTTGCGCTTAAGTAAAACGTGGCTTACGGCTATTGCAACGGGTATATTGCTTAGTGCCTGTACTGACGTGAGCCCACCAAAATGGCAGGCTATGGACAGCGCTGGCGCAGGTGCAGCAATAGCACCACCTGCGCCCATCCCGCCTCCCGCACCCCGAGAGTTTCGTGCGGCATGGGTTTCTACGGTAGCCAATATTGATTGGCCCAGCAAAAATACGCTAACGGTGGTCGAGCAACAAGCAGAACTGATTGCCATCGTTGATCGCGCTAAGGCCATGAACTTAAACGCCTTGGTGTTGCAAGTTCGGCCAAGTGCGGATGCCATTTATCCATCGGCACTGGAGCCGTGGACTGAGTATTTAACAGGCGCGCAGGGCAAAGCGCCCAGCCCGCTATATGACCCGTTAAAAATGTGGGTAGATGAGGCGCATAAGCGTGGCATTGAGCTACATGCTTGGTTTAATCCCTATCGGGCGCGACATAAAATTGCCAAATCACCTAACGCCGCAAATCACATCATTAACACCCAACCGCAAGCGGTAAAAGTGTACGGTGAATATACATGGATGGACCCTGCTGAGCCTGCCGCCGTGAAGCAAACATTAGATGTAATTCTGGATGTGGTGCGTCGCTATGATATTGATGGCGTACATATTGATGATTACTTCTATCCCTATCCTATCGCGGCACCTGATGCCACTAAAGTTGAGCCAACAAGTGTAGATGGCGCAACGCCGCCTGTAGCCAATAGAGAATTAGATTTTCCTGACGAACCTGCATGGCAGCGGTATCTTAGCACTGGCGGCACGATGAGTCGTGCAGATTGGCGGCGGGCGCAGGTGAATGGTTTGATTGAAAAAATTTATAACGGTATTCATGCTGAAAAAAGTTGGGTGCGCTTTGGTATTAGCCCCTTTGGTATTGCCAAGCCGGATCGTCGCACTCCTGATATTGCAGGCTTTAGCCAATACGATAAATTGTATGCCGATGCAGAGCTATGGCTTGAAAATGGCTGGCTTGATTACTTCACGCCGCAGCTTTATTGGGCAATAGATCAAAAGGGGCAATCGTTCCCTGTCTTGCTTGATTATTGGATGAAGCAAAATCCGAAAGGCCGTCATATGTGGCCGGGCCTGTATACCAGCCGCATTCAAGCAGCACCTGTACCTGACCCTGCAAAAAAGAATTTTTCGGTTGAAGAAATCGTTAAACAGGTTGAGATAACGCGCAGTCGCACAGCACCTGAAATTAAAGACGGCCATACCGCACGTGGTCACGTACATTTTAGTATGGTCGCACTGATGCAAAACCGCCAAGGTATTACTGATACCTTACAAACGGGCGTATACAACACCCCAGCATTGGTGCCCACTACGCCGTGGCTCTCAAAAGCAGTGCCCGCTACACCCACCTTAGTAGCTGCCGCGCAAGCGGCGTTTGCAAGCACGAGTGATTTTAGAATTACACCGGCACCAGCCAGTACTGCAACGCAATTTGCAATATGGTCGCGTTATGGTGGCCAAGGGGGCGATCAATGGCGCTTTAGCGTGCAACCGGTAAGCGTTGATTACCTGCAGCTACCAAATAAAACTACGGCGGGTGTGTTGAATACTGTTGTGGTGACCGCCGTTGATCGGCTCGGTAACGAAAGTGCACCCACTGTTTTTCAAACCGTCAAGTAGCATGTTGGCAAGCTAAAAAATGACAATCGCAATAGGTTTAGGCATTGATGCAGGCGGCACCCAAACGCGTTGGGCCTTGGTTGATGCGCTTGGCAAAGTGCTTGAAGAAGGCCATTTGGCAGGTTTTAGCGCCTTGCAGTGCGTGAATGAAAAGGGCATCGCACATTTAAACAGTACGCTGGAAAGCTTAGGCAAGGCCGTGCGTAATATTGCCTTGCCTGTTAGCGTATACGCTGGAGTAACCGGCTTCGTGAGCGCGTCACCCTCTGGGCAGTTATTGCTTAGCTTATTAAAACAACAGTTCCCAGAAGCGGATCATTTTCAACTTGGTAATGATATAGAAATCGCATTTTTGGATGTGTTTCAACCGGGTGAGGGCTATATTGTTTATGCGGGCACGGGCTCGATTGCGGCGTTTATTGATGCTGAAAATAACTTTCATCGCGCTGGCGGGCGTGGCGTAACCTTAGACGATGCAGGTGGTGGCTATTGGATTGCCCGCGAGGCCTTGCGATCGATCTGGCGTGCTGAGGATGAGTGTCCCGGCGTCTGGCAGCAATCGGCGATGGCGCGTGCGGTGTTTAATGAAATTGGCGATAGCGATTGGCTGACCACGCGCCAATTTGTATACGCAAACGGTAGTGAGACTAACCGTGGCGATATCGGCAAATTAGCCCTTGCGGTGGCGCAGAGTGCCCAAGACGATGCTCAGGCAATGCAAATACTGACTAACGCCGGTACAGAATTGGCGCGGCTTGCGAATGCGCTGATTGGCCGCTATGGTGCCCGCCCTGTGGCGCTGGCCGGACGTGCTGCCATACTGCACCCCATCATTGAAGCGACTTTTAGGCGCACAGTGCCTGCAAATATACCAATACAACGTAGCGATGGTGCAGCCCATGTGGCAGCGGCGCGCATTGCTATAAAAGTTCGTCGTTAAATCATTTCGAAATAGCTTAGGAAGAACGCATATGCATCTTAAAATAATCATTGCTGTACTGGTCACCATATGGCTCTCTGGTTGCAGTAGCCTTAATATTGATCGCACCTACACCGCCAAATCACAGGATAGTCGCGCGCAATTTTTAATTCTGCATTACACGGCTGGTGGGTTTCAAGGCTCACTCAAAATCCTCACGGAAGGGCCAGTTAGTAGCCATTATTTGGTTGATGAAAGTCCACCCACCATTTATCAGCTGGTGGATGAAAACCGGCGTGCCTATCATGCTGGTGCTAGCTACTGGAAAGGCGCTACAGCACTAAACGCCAGTTCCATTGGCATTGAAATCGTAAATCGTGGCTATAAAGAAACGGCTGAAGGCCGTTTCTATTATGACTTTCCTCAGCCGCAAATGGATGCCGTGGTTGCCTTAGTGAAGAAGATTGTTGCTGAACATAAAATTTTGCCCGAGCGCGTAATCGGTCATAGCGATATTGCCCCCGGCCGCAAGCCCGATCCGGGGCCACGCTTTCCGTGGAAGCAACTCGCAAAAGAAGGCTTGATCTTGTGGCCTGATGAAGCCGAAGTGGCGGCACGCCTACCGGCGTTTACTGCGGTTGTTCCAGATGTTGCTTGGTTCCAAGATAATCTCGGTAAACACGGTTATTTGGTGCCAAACAACGGCATGCTGGATGCGCCAACACGTGCTGTCATTGCGGCTTTTCAAATGAAATATCGTCCCAGCAACTTTGATGGCACGCCAGATGCCGAAACTGGCGCTATGCTTGATGTGCTGGTGTCGCCTAAAGTTGCTTCAAAATAGTCACCAAAATAGTTGCAAAAATAGTTGCAGGTTTCTAATCGTTTAACCGTCAGACTGTCTTTCCAAAAGGCTCAATATGAAAACTAAACTTCTTTCCACTATTGCCATCGCAAGTGTAGTGGGGCTCAATCTTAGCGGCTGCATGTCCGGCAGTACTGCAGCCCCACCCGCGCAGGAGAATATTGTGAAACTTAAAACTGAGATCGCACAAATTGCCAGCGACCCTGCTTATCCACTCGCTAGCCTATCCGTAGCGGCCGTTCGCGATGGGATGATCGTCTATCAAGGTCAGTTTGGAAATCGCTTTATTGACCCTAACAATGCTGCCAATAATAAGCCAGCCACGGTTGACACCATGTATCGTATCGCCTCCATTTCAAAAATGGTCACGGCGCTAGGTGCCTTAAAATTAGTAGAAGAGGCTAAGCTTAATTTGGATGCTGATATTAGCCAATACCTAGGCTTTAATGCCCGTAATCCGGCCTTCCCCAATGATATGATCACTACTCGTATGTTGCTCTCGCACACCTCTAGTTTGCGTGATGACGGCGGCTATTCGTGGGATCAAAGCATCACCATGAAAGACGTGTTGTTACCCGGTGGTAAGCAATATGGCACGGGTAGTATGTGGTCCAAAAGCTATAAGCCCGGCGCGTATTTTAACTACGTAAATCTGAACTGGACTATTATCGGCAGCGTCATGGAAGCCGCCAGTGGCGAGCGTTTTGATAAGCTCATGCAGCGCACCATCCTCGCACCAATGGGCTTGCGCGGCGGTTTTAATCCTGCGGATTTACCCGCAGAAGATTTGGCGAATTTGGCCACACTATATCGCAAACGTAATGCCCAAGAAGTTTGGAACGAGGCTGGTCCATGGATGCCGCAAGTAGATGACTATTCTGTAAATGCGCCAGTGCAACGTGGCACCTCAAGCTATAAGCTAGGCGAAAATGGTAGTCTCTACAGCCCTGCTGGCGGCCTACGAATTTCAGCGCTTGATTTAGCCAAAATTATGCTCATGCTCATTAACGAAGGTAGCCATAATGGCAAAGAAATCCTAAAGCCCCAATCAGTTAAAAATTTACTCGCGCAGCAGTGGCGCTATACCGCAGGTGGTGTCAATGGCGATAATAATTTTGGTGGCGGTAAAGAGTTATTTAATGCATGGGGTTTGGGCACGCAAATTTTTTTGGATGTAAGCAAACCTGGTGCTGGCGATAGATTAGTAGAACAAGGCAACTATAAAGCCTTCGGCCACCTAGGTGATGCCTACGGCCTAACATCCGCCATGGTATTTGATCCTGTAACTAAGAGTGGCATGGTGCTAATGACGGGGGGGCCAGGGTTTAACCCCGACGGTTATCCCGGTAGTTATTCAGCGCTTTATAAGCATGAAGAAAAAATACTAACTGCACTTTACAAGCGGGCGGTGTTGGGAGACGCGAAGTAGTTTTCTGTTTTTAAGGATATCTGGAGATGACTTTATATAGGGTATTTTCAGATATCTGGCTGCGGACTGAGTTGTGTTAGCTAAGGGATGCGGAAACTGCCAATATCCCATTTTTGAATGCACTGACGGGCGCATTGCGTTGTTGTTCCTCAGTTGTGTGGCCAGCCACACTGCCTTCGGAACGCGTAGCACTGCATCCCGTCAGCACCTCCAAAAACGGGACATTAACAATTTCCGCGCCCCTAAGCGAGATTGAGTAGCACTGCAAATTGGCGAACAGTGATGATCCGACATTGATGATGTGTTTTTAGTTCCAACACACCGCGTTTATCGCCAGATACAAGTAAGTCTGCTTGACCACCTTCGGTCATCGATAATAGGAAATTATCGAATGGATCGAGTGATTTTTCCACCAGCGGTAGATGTGTTATCCACGTTGCGTTGGCTTGTAGTTGATTAATGAGTGCGCCGGCAACGGCAGAGTTCAAGCGTGACTTGATTTGCGGTCTGCGTGTAACGTCACGTAGTTCTTGTAGTTGGATTTCGCAGGTGAGTAAGATGAATGCCTTTTGACGCCAAGCTGATAATATTTTGCCGGGAACAGAATTACCAAAGAGTAGCCCACTTATCAGAACATTAGAATCAATGACTACACGCATTATTTCTTGCGCGATGCTTTTGTAGTAGCGGCAGTATTTTGTGGAGGAGGCGATTTCTTGGCTGCTGACGCAGCGATTTTTTTGCTTGATGCAGTAGATTTAGTGGGCTTAAATGCGTCGTAGCGACCTGATTTTAGGCCATCTGCACGTACTTCCTCTAACGCTTCATCGACTAGCGCCTGCCCGTCTACGGCCGCAAGATCACTGAAACCTTGCCGCGCTTGCGCCAAGGTTTGTTCAAAAACGCGCCAGCGCACTGCTTCTTCTACAAAGTTAGAAAGGTCACCCTTTTTTGTGCCGCGTTGAGCAAGAAAGCTGCGCACCGTAATATTGGTTTGCTCTGAAATCACGAGATTCCAACGGGTGGATGCTGTAGTGTTGATTTTGGTTTGCTGGCGCATGACTGTGTGTTTATGTGTTTATGTGTGCAACCATTCTAACATGTGCGCATTTAAGCTAGCTAGGAATGATTTGTTATGAATGACCGGTGTTTGACTTGTTCTAAAACGGTCGTTCCCGCCAAGCAATGGCGGCCATGGCTACACACGCAAATAACGTTAATGGTGCGGCGGTGCTAAGGAAAGGCGGCCAGTTGTTGAGCATGGCTAAGTTTGCGGCCATTTGGCTTAGGACGTGGAAAATTAGACCCACCATAATGCCTGCCATTAGCTTGGTACCGGTGCCGCCCATACGATTCATGCCGATGGCGAATGGGATGGCGAGTAACATCATAATGATTACAGCAAAGGGGCGTAGCAGCTTTTCCCACATCGCTAGTTCAAAGCGCGAGGTTTCTTGTTTGTTTTCTCGTAGATGTTCCACATAGGCGGAGAGCTTGGTCACCGACATTTGACTAGGTTGCAGCTTTAGAGCTTCTAACAAATCGGGTGTCAGTTCCGATTTCCATATGGCGCTGGGTAAGCGCTCAATGCGGGCACCACCGCCTTCACGTTGACCTTCAAAATAGGTCTTTTCCACATTAGAAATCTGCCAGCGCTTATCTTTTTCATATACGGCATCTTTGATGATGCTAATGGATAGTAAACGGAACGTCTTATCGAATTCATACACGCGAATATTGTTAAGCTTTAAATCTGGCGCTACGTTTTGGATATTGACGAAATTCAATCCGTCTTTTACCCAGAAGCCTGAGCGAAATTCGCGCCCCACTAGAGAGCTAGTTGCCGTTAAGCGCATTTGCTTAGCGGTGTCGTCAGCGGCAGGGGCGATGTATTCGCCGAACACAAAAGTGAGGGCGGTAAATAGTATGCCGATGACACTGATGTAGGCAGAAAGCGTGCGCAGCGATAAGCCGGACGCGCGCATCACGGTAAGTTCTGAACTATTTGATAGCCGTGATAACGCAAAAAGGGTTCCGAGCAAAGCCGCAACGGGAAAAATAACACCTACGTGACCGGCTTGGGATAAGGCTACAAAAGTCATCACCGCACCTAGACTGTAGGTGCCCTTGCCCATTTCGCCCATCTCGCGCATGATGTCAAAGATGGCAAAAAAAGTAAGCAGTGCCACTAGGATTAACATAGTGGAATAAAAAATTTCGCGAGTTAGGTAGCGGAACAGAATGGTCAAAACGCGGCTTTCGGTGGAGGGACGATACTAACTTACAAACCGCGTAGGGTGGGCTGGCCTAAATACCAGCCGACCCTACGGTGCGGAAATGACAATGCTGCTTTAAACTACAGTTGCTTTTAACTAAAGCCGCTTACAATTTCTGCTTACAACTTTTGTTTAAGCTGCTCTAATATAGCTGGATTTTCCAAGGTTGAAACATCTTGCGTAATTTCTTCGCCTTTTGCAATTGACCGCAGTAAGCGCCGCATGATTTTACCGGATCTTGTTTTCGGTAAATTATCGCCAAAGCGAATATCTTTTGGCTTGGCAATCGCCCCAATTTCCTTGGCTACCCAATCGCGTAGTTCTTTGGCGATGCGCAGTGCTTCGTCACCGGTTGGGCGGTCTTGTTTTAGCACTACAAAGGCGCTGATCGCCTCACCCGTTAATTCGTCCGGACGGCCTACCACGGCGGCTTCGGCAACTAATGGGTTTGATACTAGCGCGGATTCAATCTCCATCGTACCTAGGCGGTGACCAGATACGTTGAGCACATCATCAATGCGCCCCATGATCCAGAAATAGCCATCCATATCGCGATTAGCACCGTCGCCCGCAAGGTAGTATCCGCGCAGTTCTTCAGGGAAGTAAGATGATTTAAATCGTGCATCATCGCCCCATATAGTGCGGATCATCGATGGCCACGGCTTTTTAATAACCAGAAACCCGCCTTTGCCTTTTTCAACATCACCGCCAATTTCGTCCACAATGGCGGCGGCAATACCAGGTAGTGCCGTGGTGCAGGAGCCCGGTTTAAGCGGCGTTACACCTGGCAGTGGGGTAATCATGTGGCCGCCAGTTTCGGTTTGCCACCAAGTATCTACAATAGGACAGCGCGAACCGCCCACAGTTTCAAAATACCACATCCATGCTTCAGGATTAATCGGCTCACCTACCGAACCTAGTAGGCGCAAACTCGATAGATCATATTTTTTAGGTAGATCAGAGCCCAGTTTAATCAGCGAACGAATTGCCGTAGGTGCAGTATAAAAAATGGATACTTTATGCTTCTGAATCACTTCCCAAAAACGACCTGAATGCGGGAATGTAGGTACGCCCTCAAATATAATTTGTGTCGCCCCAACCGCAAGTGGGCCATAGGCTACATAGGTATGTCCTGTAACCCAACCTACGTCCGCAGTGCACCAAAATACATCAGAAGGCTTAATATCAAATGTCCATTTCATGGTCATTATCGCGTGCAGTAGATAGCCTGCGGTGGAATGCTGCACGCCTTTTGGTTTGCCGGTGCTGCCTGAGGTGTACAGAATAAACAATGGATGTTCCGCACCTACTGGGGTAGCTTTGCAGGTGTCGGGTTGATTGGCACATACATCGTCCCACCATTTGTCGCGCGGCGCATGCCAAGCCACAGTGCCGCCAGTGCGTTTGTACACCACTACATCGCGCACCGCTTCGCAGCCGCCAAGTGTAAATGCCTCATCTACGGCATTTTTCAGCGGTACATTTTTGCCACCACGCGGCCCTTCATCTTGGGTAATTACCGCCGTCGCGCCACAATCAATCACGCGCTCTTGTAAGGCCTTGGCAGAAAAGCCGCCAAACACAACAGAGTGGGTAGCGCCAATCCGCGCTAAAGCATGCATCGCAATGACGGCGGCTGGCCCCATCGACATATACACCAGTACCCGCTCGCCTTTTTTAATACCCAGTGCCGTCAGGCCATTGGCAAGCTTGCACACTTCATGATAAATCTGCTTGTAGGTAAAATGCTCTGCAGTGCCATCATCACGTTCGAATATGATCGCGGTTTTATTGGGTTGCGCCTGTAAGTGACGTTCGAGACAATTTTCTGAAGCGTTTAACTCGCCGTCTTCAAACCACTTGTAAAAAGGCGGGTTGGCATCGTTTAAACCAATAGTGAATGGCTTTGTCCAAGATAATTCTTCGCGTGCTAGCTTTGACCAAAATCCGGAATGATCAGCCTCTGCTGCCGCGCACAATGCGTCATAAGCGCCTTGCCCAGAAATGCGAGCTGCAGCAACGGTGGCAGCGGAAGGTGGAAATATGCGTGTTTCATTTAATACTGATTCTATGCCTGACATGACTCTCTCCGAAATTTATTTTAAAAAACAACGCAATTTAGGCTAATAAAATATAAGCAAATTTTAACCGATTTTAGACCATAGCCACGCGCTATCGATGTACTATCCACGGACTATTCACGTACTATTGTGCAGAAAATACGGCACATTGCGCGGCCATGAGCATTAATGCTTAAGTGTTCAATGGCACTCATAACGGTACAATGTGCAATTGCATTTTAACTAGAGTTCTCTTGAGTCAATTTTCTTCTTCAGTAGAAGCCCCTGTTGCAAGCTCGGTAAACCAAGCGCCAGTAAAATTAGACGCTGATAAACTGACTGGAACCTTACATAATCTTCTCGTTACTGACGCGCGGCGCATTAGCCGCACCTTGCAGCAGCGCAAGCAACTGCTGCGTAGCAAAAAACCGGTAGACGCCCTCGATGCAAAACTCGCGCGTGATTATTTGCAGGCGCAAACCCGCGCGGAAGAACGCAATGCGCGGCATGCACTAGTAGCGAGCTGTACCTTTGACGATGCGCTACCGATTAGTGCCAAGCGGGCTGATATTGCGGCGCTCATTGCGCAACATCAGGTAGTGGTGCTGTGTGGTGAAACGGGTTCTGGTAAAACAACGCAATTACCTAAAATTTGCTTGGAGCTGGGGCGCGGCAAACGCGGGTTAATTGGCTGTACTCAGCCTCGAAGAATCGCCGCGCGTAGCCTATCTACACGGCTTTCACAAGAGTTAGGTTCGTATGGTCAGCAATCTACCGCTTTTAAAATTCGCTTTAATGACCGTACGGATGCAAACACCCTAGTAAAAATCATGACCGACGGTGTGTTGCTATCAGAAATTCATTCAGACCCACAGTTGTTAGCGTATGACACCCTAATTATTGATGAGGCGCATGAACGCAGTTTGAACATTGATTTTCTATTGGGTTATGTAAAGCAACTGCTGCCACGACGGCCTGATTTAAAAGTCATCATTACCTCCGCAACGATTGATCCTGTGCGGTTTTCCAAGCACTTTAATGATGCGCCGGTGATCGAAGTTTCCGGCCGTACTTATCCGGTGGAAGTACGTTACCGCCCCGAATATTATGTTGGTAAAAACGAAGAAGCGTTGGATGTGGAAGATGCCGTATCTCAAGCTGTGGATGAGTTGCTGCATGAAACATCCGAGGGTGATGTGTTGGTATTTTTGCCGGGCGAACGCGAAATTCGCGACTGTGCTGAGGCTTTACGTAAGCATCATCATGCGCTTGAAGTGTTGCCGTTATTTGCGCGGCTTTCCAATGCGGAACAGGATCGCATTTTTCTAACGAGTGGCCGCCGCCGCGTGGTGCTAGCTACAAACGTCGCCGAAACGTCGCTTACTGTACCGGGGGTACGCTATGTTGTAGACGTGGGTGTGGCGCGGATTAACCGCTATTCGGCAAGATCAAAAATTGATCTTTTGCAAATTGAGCCAATTAGTCAGGCTTCTGCACAGCAGCGTGCAGGCCGTTGCGGGCGGGTAGCAAACGGTATTTGCATTCGCCTTTACGCGGAGGAAGATTTCGCTGCCCGTCCGGCGTTCACAACGCCGGAAATTTTGCGCACCTCTTTAGCTAGCGTAATTTTGCGCATGATTGCCCTTGATTTGGGCGAAGTTGAAAACTTCCCCTTTGTAGAACCGCCATCTAGTCGCATGATTGAAGATGGCTTTAGGCAGCTTTTTGAACTGGGCGCGGTAGATGCGCTAAAACAACTCACCGCCATTGGCCGCACCCTGGCGACATTCCCGATTGATCCCGCTATTGCCCGCATGCTATTGGCGGGGCATAAGGGCGGTTGTTTAAAAGACGTACTCATTATTGCGTCGGTATTGTCGGTACAAGATCCACGCGATCGCCCCCTTGAAAAGCAACAAGAAGCGCTGCTCGCGCATGAAAAGTTTGCCGATCCTCAATCAGAATTTATTGGTTTCCTAAACATGTGGGCGTTTTTTGAAGCAGCGTTGAATGCCAAGCTTTCGCATCGCAAATTAGATCAACATTTGCGTGCCAGTTTTTTATCACCCATGCGTATGCGCGAGTGGCGTGATGTCCACGCGCAGTTGCGTGAGCAGTGTGAAAAACTAAATAGTAATAAGCTGGACGAACCGGAAAATAGGCGTCCTTTAGGTAGTGAGATAGGTGTTGAGGTTAGGCAAAAAAGAACCGTTGAAACTGCTGGTGCCGATAAAATATCTGCCCATTACGAAGGCATTCATCGCGCCTTGCTAACGGGCTTACTTGGTAATGTGGGTATGAAGGCCATTGAAGGTGACCACTACATGGGCACCCGAGGTATTAAATTCCAACTGCCACAACGTGCACAGCAGCACGCCGCACAAAAGCAAAATCGCATGAAGTGGTTAATGGCTGCTGAAATTACCGAGACTACCCGTATTTATGCTCGTACCGCAGCCCGCATTGAGCCTGAGTGGATTGAGCAATGCGCGAGCCATTTAGTGACCCGTACCCACTTTGATGCGCACTGGGAGCGCAAAAGCGGGCAGGTCATTGCGTTTGAACAGGTATCGCTTTATGGCTTAATTATTAATCCCAAAAAGCGGGTGCATTTCGGTTCCATCAACCCCAAAGAAGCCCGTGAAATAATGATTCGCCAAGGTTTGGTGCCAGGTGAATTTGATACCCACGCTAAATTCTTGCAAGCTAATTTGCAACTCGTAACGCACATTGAAGACTTGGAAGCGAAGGCGCGACGGCAAGATGTGCTTATCGACGAGCAAGCACTGTTTGAACTCTATGACGCGATCATACCGGCCGATGTGGTGAACGCGCAAGGCTTTGAAAAATGGCGTAAACAAGCGGAAACCACTGCGCCTAAGATATTGATGTTTACGATGGAAACGCTGATGCGGCGCGCCGCAGATGAAATTACGGTGGAGTTATATCCCAAGTTTTTAAAGCACAAAGGTGCAACCTATGCGCTGAAATATCGCTTTGAACCAGCGCATCCGCTGGACGGCGTTACCATTACCTTACCCGTGTCAGTGTTAAATCAGGTTGACCCAAAACGCTTTGAATGGTTGGTACCCGGCATGTTGCGTGAGAAAGTTGCCATGCTGATTAAATGCCTACCGCAGCGGCTGCGCAGTCCGCTCGTGCCGGTGCCTGATAGCGTGACGGCATTCATGCAATATCTGGATAGCCAAACAGCGGTAAAACCGGATGAATTAGAGTTAATGGAGACGTTTAAAACTTTCGTCAAACGCTATCGGGGCTTAGATATTCCTCCTGTGGATTGGAATTTAAGCATCGTCATAGCGCGCATGCCAGCGCATTTGTTGATGAATTTTATTATCGTGGATGCTGATGGCAAAGAGCTCGCTACTGGCCGTGATTTTGTCGGCCTGCAGGCACAATTTAAAGAGGCCAGCAAAACAGTATTCTCAACCTTACATCGTAACCGCATGGAGCGCGAAGGGATAAAAACTTGGGATTTTGGCGATCTGCCGGAAACAATCAATTTTGAACGCGATGGTATCCGCTACGATGGTTATCCAGCGCTTGTGGATACGCATGACAGCGTGGCGATTCGTATTTTTGACCAACTCCGTATTGCTGAACGCGAGCACCGGCGCGGCTTAGCACGCTTATTCATGCTTGAATGTGCAGATGCGTGCAAGCAGGTGGTGCGCAGTATTACGGTGTCGCCTATCGCCGCGTTTCAATATGGGAATCTGTATATAGCTAATAACGCTGCTCATAACACTGCTAATAATACGGCGAGTAAAACGCATGCGCTCGAAAATTTACGTCAGGAGCTTTTAATCGCAGCGGTAAACAAAGCATTTTTATCCCCATTTGCCGCACCGCGCATGTTAAAGCATGCAGACTTTATTCAGCGGCGTGACACCCAACGCAGTCAGTTAGGCCCAGCAGCCAAGCAACTTACTGCCGCCTTTGATGAAGCTCTCGTTATTCATGCCGATATTAGAACTAAACTTGCTGATCGCTTCATCAGTAATTGGGAACACGTAGGCGAGGATATTTTGTCACAGCTGAAATACCTGCTGCCACCCCATATTTTGCAAGAGACTGATCCACAGTGTTTGTTGCAATATCCGCGCTATTTCAAGGCGATTGTTATGCGCTTGGATAAAATTAAGAAAGGGGCAATGGAGCGTGATTTAGAATTGACCCAGCAGATGCGCGGCGTTTGGAAGCAATGGCAGGCGAGTTCAGATAAGCAATTGCCACTCGTTACGGAATATCGTTGGATGCTGGAAGAGCTGCGCGTCGGTTTTTTTGCGCAAGAATTACGCACTGCCTATCCTGTAAGTGTGAAGCGCTTAGCGAAATTTTGGGATGAAAATAAATTGGTTTAGTAACCAATTTTTTAAGAGATGAAGTATGGAAATGCCAAATAATTTAATGAAGTTAAGTACTAGAATGTCCCATATTGCGCCTTTCGAGGTCATGGAGATTCAAACCGCTGCCCGCGCGTTAGAGGCGCTTGGTCATGATGTAATTCATATGGAAATTGGTGAGCCCGATTTTCCAACGCCCCCGCAAATTATTGCAGCAGCAACGGCGGCACTGCAAAATCAAAAAATGTATTACACCTCTGCCTTAGGCATCAGGGCGCTACGCGAGGCCATTGCCCAGTTTTACGCTGATTGTTATGGTGTTTCTGTTTCACCATCGCGCATTATCGTCACGGCGGGGTCAAGTGCCGCATTGTTACTTACGATGGGTGTATTGATAAACCCGGGTGACGGCGTGCTTATGGCTGATCCTGGTTATCCATGCAATAGACACTTTGTACGCGCAATGGGGGGGGTGCCGGAATGCATTCCGGCATCTGCGCAAGACGCATATCAGCTCACCGCAAAAATGGTGATTGAAAATTGGCAGCCGCATACACGCGCTGCGCTCATTGCAACGCCGTCTAACCCAACGGGAACCATCGTCACGCCATTCCAAATAGCGCAACTGCATGAGGCTGTTGGCGCTAAAGGTGGCACATTAATTGTGGATGAAATTTATCAGGGCTTAACATACGGCGTGGAACCTGCTACCGCCCTCAGCATCGCTGATAATATCTTTGTAGTAAATAGCTTCTCAAAATATTTTCAGATGACAGGTTGGCGTTTGGGTTGGATGGTGGTGCCTGAAAATTATGTGCGTGAAGTAGAAAAGCTTGCGCAGAATTTATTTATTAGCGCCTCAACCCCCGCGCAATACGCGGCATTAGCAGCATTTTCGCCTGATACGATTGCCTTGCTGGAGTCGCGCCGAGAAGTTTTTAAACAGCGCCGCGACGCACTGATACCTGCGTTACAGCGTATTGGTTTTCAAGTGCCGGTAACACCTGAAGGCGCGTTTTATGTCTACGCAGATTGCTCAAAACTAAGTGATGATAGTTTTGAATTGGCCAGAAAAATTTTGCAGCATGCACATGTAGCTGTGACACCCGGTAAAGACTTCGGCAGTGCCGCGCCAGAAAAGCATATCCGCTTCGCCTATACTCAAACCGTAGAGCGATTACTCGAAGCCGTTGCGCGAATTGAAAGGATACTATGATGCACTTGCTAGCACTAAAGCGTTTACCGACTATTGCCGTCACCCTTTTCGCCCTAAGCGCGTGTTCCGCCCCTCCCACAGCCATCGTCGCGCCGCCACCCATTGTTGAAACTATTGTGGTCAAGGCGAAAGTAGCGGAGGTTTGGAAAGCGTGGACCACCAAAGAGGGTATTGTCAGTTTCTTTGCGCCCGATGCCAATATTGAAGCCAAAGTAGATGGTGCCTTTGAAGTATTTATGAATCCCTTGGCAAAAGCAGGGGACAAGGGGGCCGATGGCATGCGCATACTTGCATTAGAAGAAAACGCCATGCTCACCTTCACTTGGAATGCTCCGCCAAGCATGCCGGTTGCGCGAGCACAGCGCACTGTCGTGACGGTGCGTATGGCCGCACGCGGTGATTCCCTCACTGATGTGAGTTTGACCCATACCGGCTTTGGTGGCAGTGCGCAATGGTTGGAGGCGCACGCCTATTTTGAAAAGGCGTGGCCGAACGTGATGAAGAATTTAAAAAAACGTTTTGATGATGGGCCAGTTGATTGGACGCCGTGGTTAAAACGACTACAAGAAAAAGCTGATGCCAACACGGCAACACTTAAAAAATAATAATCGTAATTGTCACTTCACTAATGTTTGCGCCACCATGAACCCCAATCAAGCAGATCAACTCCTTACTATTTTGCAATCCTTGCAGCAGCGCATGGACGCCTACCTGCCCATGCCGCCAATAGCGCCAGATTTTACTAAACAGTTAGCCTTCCGTTGGCGTAAAAAAAATGGACAAGGGTTTTTGCAGCCGGTCGCGCAGCCCCACAATATTCGCTTTACTGATTTGCTTGATTGTGAAACCCAGCGCGAGCGCATTGAAGCTAATACGCGGCAGTTTGTGCAGGGCAAACCAGCGAATAATGTCTTGCTCACCGGTGCACGCGGTACCGGTAAATCATCTCTCGTTAAGGCCGCGTTTAATCAGTTTTCACGCAAGAATTTGCGGCTAATTGAAGTAGACAAAGCTGATCTTGTTGATCTGGCGGACATCACCGATTTAATTGCTAAGGTGCCGCAACGCTTCATTATTTTTTGTGATGATTTATCCTTTGAGGCGAATGACCCCGGCTATAAGTCGTTGAAGGTAGCCCTTGATGGTAGCATCGCTCATGCAGCAGATAATATGCTCATTTACGCTACCAGTAATCGCCGCCATTTAATGCCCGAAAAAATGAGTGAGAATATGGAAGCGGTACATGCAGATAACGGCGAAATACATCCGGGTGAAACAACCGAGGAAAAAATTTCACTATCTGAACGCTTTGGCCTATGTCTGACTTTTTATGGTTTTGACCAAGAGCAATACTTAGCAGTGGCTAAACATTGGGTAGAGCACTATCTGAAGATGGCTAATAAACAAGTGCCTTCAGTTGCCTATTCAGCAGAAAATTCCTTAGTCGATGAAGCGCACTTTCGTAAGGCAGCGTTACTATGGGCGCTTGAACGCGGTGCCCGAAGCGGGCGGGTAGCGGTTCAGTTTGCGAAAGATTATGTCGGGTCACGACGGTAGTGCGGCGAAGATAACTCTTCCATTACCTTCAAGCAGGCTGCAACCATCAATTGAAACTGGGCATCGTCAATGATATAGGGCGGCATGAAATATACCGTGTTACCGATAGGCCGCAGGATGACGCCGTGGGTCATTGCGCGCGTGAAGAAATGCTTGCCGAAAGCGGGTTCTTTGGCGTAGTCAGCAATGATATCGAAGGCCCAAATCATGCCGATATGGCGGAAGTTAGCGATATCAGCGTGTTGCGCTAGGGGTGCTGCTATTACGTTAAAGCGTGCAGCTTTTACAATGTTGTTGGTGAGTATGTTATCGGTTTTAAAAATATCTAAGCTCGCCAGTGCCGCTACACATGCGAGTGCATTGCCGGTGTAGGAGTGAGAGTGCAGAAATCCTTTCGCGGTTTCGTCTTCATAAAACGCGGCGTAAATTGCATCGCTGCTCAGTACGCAAGAAAGTGGTAGATAACCGGCAGTGATGCCTTTTGATAGGCACAATAAATCAGGTTTGATGTTTGCTTGTTCGTGCGCAAACAAGGTGCCCGTGCGGCCAAAGCCCGTCATAATTTCGTCGCAAATTAAATGCACATTGTATTTTGCAGTGACGGCGCGGGCATGGCTTAAG
>JANMDR010000049.1:0-5710 GCA_031376425.1 Betaproteobacteria bacterium | reverse complement strand
GGCTGCGAATCCGTGAAAAAAAATGGCACCGATGATGCGATGTATGAGCGCAAAACCAGCGCTAAAGACCAACCTTATTTTGTACTAAAGGCCGGCAATGGCCAAATCATTGGCAATAGCGAAATGTATACTGCAGTAGCTGGCCGCGATAACGGCATTGAATCGGTAAAGAAAAACTGTCGCGCGGAAATTAAAGACCTCACAACTTAGTTTGTAGACTAATCGTAGCGGCGCATGATTAGCATGCGCCGCTATTTTTTTAAGGTAAGTGAATCATGAAGTCAGTTTTGTTATTACTCACATTTATAGCGGCATCATTTTTTTCACTTTGCGCAAATGCCCATGTGGCTGATTGCACTCGGGTGGAAGGCGTAGCCAAAGAGCGTTGCGAACGGCATATGAAAATCGCCGAAAAGTGTGGGTCTATTAAGGGTGAAGCGCACTATGTATGTGACCAGGAATTTTTAGTCGCCAATCCCCTGAATTGCCCTAAATATGCGGCAGTTGGGCAAGAGGCGGATGCCTTATCTTGCAAAAAAGAAATTGATGCAGTAAAAACTTGTGCCGATAAAAAAGGCCGTGAATTTATTAAGTGTGTAAGCACGATAGCAGGTGCTAGCCCAATGGGCTAGGAATAAAGCGTGCATCTCCGCCCATGTTGCCTTGGATAAAAACTGGTGCTGATTTTCCCGCTATATCGCGGGCATTGGTGTCGCCAAATGGCTTGCTTTGCGCTGGCGGTAATTTAGCGGAAGACACCATTATCACGGCTTATTGCAGCGGCATTTATCCATGGTACAGCCAAGGTCAACCCATTTTGTGGTGGAGCCCCGATCCGCGCATGGTGCTGCGGCCACGCGATTTACGCATCACCAAATCATTGGCCAAAACGATCCGCCAAGCAAAGTTTAGTGTTACCTTTGATATGGCCTTTGAGCAAGTGATACATGCCTGCGCTGCGCCGCGCGTTGAGGATGGCGGTACATGGATAGTGCCGGAAATGATTGCCGCCTATACACGTCTGCATGAACGGGGTGTTGCCCACAGTGCGGAGGCATGGCTAGTTAATGAAAGTGGCCAAAATACCTTGGTTGGCGGGCTCTATGGCGTGGCTTTGGGCAATGTATTTTTTGGGGAATCGATGTTCTCGCGCTGTACGGATGCATCGAAAGTTGCGTTCGCGACCCTAATGGAAAAACTAATTGCCGATGATTTTGCGCTAATTGACTGTCAGCAAGAAACTCGGCATCTCGCCAGCTTTGGTGCGGCACCTATTGCGCGTACCACGTTCACACAACGCTTGCGCCAGTGGATCAATTTAGAGCAAGCGCGTTTGCCCGGTGGTAAATCTAGTGCTTGGCGGAGTTAAACGATGAGTAAGCTCAACGATATTCCCTTCACTAATTTGCAGTTTTACGCCACGGCACCGTATCCCTGTAGTTATTTGCCTGGGCGGCTTGCGCGGAGCCAAGTGGCAACACCAAGCTATTTAATTGATACAGAAACCTATAGCAATTTAGTATCGGTAGGCTTTCGGCGCAGCGGTGCTTTTACCTATCGACCCTATTGCGATCACTGCAAAGCCTGCACACCAGTGCGGGTGATCGCCGCCCAATTTGTATTGCGCCGTCGCCATAAACGTGTGTTAGCGCTAAATGCGGAAATGGTTGCGACAATTGAACCGCTGCGTTTTTCGCACGAACATTACGCGCTCTATCGGCGCTACCAAGCGGCACGCCACGCCGGTGGTGGTATGGATAACGACTCACGCGAACAATATTCGCACTTTTTATTGCAAAGCAATGTCGCAACTAGCTTAGTAGAGTTTCGGCTACACGGGCAATTAAAAATGGTATCGGTTATTGATGAGCTACTTGATGGACTATCATCGGTGTACACATTTTTTGATCCTGACACGCCAAAATTATCATTGGGTACATACAATATTTTGTGGCAAATAGAAACCACCGTAAAACTCGGTTTACCCTATGTTTACTTAGGCTATTGGATAGAAGAAAGCCGCAAAATGAATTACAAAATTGATTTTCAGCCGTTGCAAGGCTTGCAGCGCTCTCAGCATTCACAGTTGGGTGAGTGGGTGGCTTTACCGGTGCCGAATGCGAAAAAGGAAACACCATGATTCCCTATGCGCTCACGCGCGCGGTGCTATTCAAATTAGCCCCAGAAACCGCTCATAACGTCGCCATGGCCTCATTAGCCAAGCTGAACCATCTGCACCTAACAGCATTGGTGGCAAAGCGGGTGAGCGCCCCGTGCGAGGTACTCGGCTTGAAGTTTGATAATGCAGTGGGCCTAGCGGCGGGTCTGGATAAAAATGGCGCTTATATTGACGCACTTGCAGCTTTAGGTTTTGGCTTTATTGAAGTAGGTACCGTTACGCCAAAAGCGCAGCCCGGCAATCCCCAACCGCGTATGTTTCGCCTAACCGAACACGAAGCCTTAATCAATCGCTTAGGCTTTAATAACGGTGGTCTTGATGCTTTTTTAGCCAATGTACAAAAGGCAAAATATAAAGGTGTGCTCGGTTTAAACATCGGCAAAAACGCCACTACCCCTATTGAAAACGCTGCTGATGACTACCTTACCTGCTTGCGCGGCGTCTACCCGCACGCAAGCTATGTCACGGTGAATATAAGCTCGCCCAACACCAAGGGCTTACGCGATTTACAAGCCGCCAGCCAACTTGAAAATTTATTATCGGTGCTAAAAGCCGAACAAAAAATATTGGCCGCGAAACACAAGCGCCAAGTACCCATGTTGCTAAAAATAGCACCTGACCTAGATTTGAAATCCATTAAAGATATCGCAGCCTTATTGCTGCAATATGGCTTTGAAGGTGTGATTGCCACTAATACCACCTTATCACGCGATGCCGTGCAAGGCCACGCCCACCAAGCCGAAGCGGGCGGGTTATCTGGTCGTCCGCTATTTTCACCTTCCACAGAAGTGCTACGCCAACTCAATATTGCACTGAAGGGTAATCTGCCAATAATCGGCGTGGGCGGCATCAATAGTGCGGCCGACGCCAAAGCAAAAATTAATGCAGGTGCTTCATTGGTGCAAATTTACACTGGCTTTATTTATCATGGTCCTAAGCTGATTGCGCAATGCGCTAAAGCATTAGCTGTTTAATTAATTATTATGTCGCAATCACTAACCGAGCGCATCAATAGCCTGCTCCCCCAAACCCAATGCACCCAGTGCGGTTATGAGGGTTGTGCGCCTTACGCGAGAGCCATTGCCGATGATGGCGCAAACATCAATCGCTGCCCGCCCGGCGGAGAAGCAGGAATTACTGCACTCTCTCAGCTATTAAATGTACCCGCTTTGCCGCTTGACCCCGAATGCGGCATACTAAAACCAAATCAAGTTGCTCTAATTGATGAAACCGTTTGCATCGGCTGCGCTAAGTGTTTACCCGCATGTCCCGTTGACGCTATATTGGGCGCATCAAAATACATGCATACGGTAATAGCGCCACTTTGCACTGGCTGCGGCTTATGTATTCCCCCGTGTCCGGTAGATTGCATTACTCTGTTTGAGGATCCTCGTGTACCGGTGTTGCCAGCGGCTAATGTTTCGCGTATGCGCTTTCACGCGCATGAGGCGCGATATGCGAGCCGGACGGTGGCAAGGGAGTTGGAGTTGGCGGTGCGAGAGGCGGGGTTGTAGGGCGCTTGAGGGAACATCGGTTTAAAGGTGCAGTCTGATGATTTTAGTGGGCAAAACGCTACGCATTGCCGTTGGAGATTTGTAGTGCAAATTTACAAAAAAATTGAAACCGAAATCGGTACCTTTTGGGGGCGAGACTGTATTTTTCTCCATAAAATCACATTCGAAAATGGTACCAATAACTTGATATTAGATGGGGAGATAGACGGTAATCTCTGCAATCCTGAACGTCTTGGCGGAGACGTCCTCTACCGATTGCGATTCGAAGGAATTCTTGCCCTAAGTATGATAGAACTAGATTCTTGGGATTGTGAATGTGAGTCAAGTTTTGACGAAATTCTTGATTCCGAATGGATTCGAGCGCTAGGTGGAAAAGTATCAGAAAAGCACCGCCACTTTTTGCTACAAACCTACGATGATGTTTTTGAAGTGGTTTGTGAAACGTATACGTTGGCGTTTAGCGAGTTGCCAAGAAACGACTTTGAAGAATATCGCTAAAATATGGTCAGCGAGATCGTGCGAAGAACCCCTTAATTGAGGGGGTTGTATCATGTTCTGATGCGCTTTTTCTCGTCAAAATGTTGCACAGTTAATCCGTTTCAATCGCTATCCCGACCGATTTTAAAAGTGTGCTGACACAGGGGGGCGAGCAGTTGGGTTTTCGAGATTGTTGATATTCGAAATAAATCATTATTGCGACGCCCTAAAAACCGCGCCCCTCTCTCCCTTGCCCGAAGGGTATGGGAGAGAGGGCGCAGCGCAACTTGCCGTCTGCCTCCAGCCAGCTTCAAACGCATTTTTAGCAATCCGAATGCAGCCTAAAAATATATTTTCAACCGATGACAGGATTTACCTAAAAAATCTCGTTTAGCTGTGTAAGGGGCAACGTGTTGCTTGATACCTTAGTCACTTAGTTCCATTTACCTACTCAAAGGATTGTAATGCGCTTGATTAACTTAAGCCTAATCTGCTTTGCTACCGCTGCCATATCGATATTCTCCGTTGGCCACGCCAAACCCCTGCGCGTGGCCTTGTCTGACGACGCCACTTCGCTAGACCCGCATGTCGGCAATGTTGCCATCAATAACCGCCTGCTCAACAATATTTATGAAGGCTTGGTCAGACGCGACAAAGATTTCAATATTGCGCCATCGCTTGCGTTGTCGTGGAGCCAGCCAGATGCGAAAACTTGGCGTTTTAAGTTGCGCCCAGGCGTTACGTTTCATGATGGATCGGCTTTTAGCGCTGACGATGTGGTGTTCTCAGCCGCGCGCGCCCAAAACGCCTTGTCCAGTTTTAAAGCCTCATTGCAGGGCGTGGGCGCGGTTAAAAAAGTCGATGAGATGACGGTCGATTTCATCATGGCTGAACCCAATCCGATCATGCTTCTGCACCTTGTATCGTTTCAGATTATGTCGAAAAGTTGGAGCACCAAGCACGGCGTGCTGTTGCCGCAAAACTATGGTGATAAGGAGGAAACGTTCGCCGCGCGCAGCACCAATGGGACGGGGCCGTTCATGTTGGCATCGCGCGCGCCTGACGTTAAAACTGTGCTAATTGAAAACAAAAACTGGTGGAATAAGGCCGCCGCGGATCGTGGCAACGTCAGCGTCATAGAATGGACACCCATCAAATCAAACGGTACGCGAATTGCGGCGTTGATGTCAGGCTCGATTGACTTTGTGCCTGACCCACCCAACCAAGATCGCGAGCGGCTGAAAAATACGGCGGGCGTTACCTTGCAGATAGGCTCTGAGCCACGGGTGCTTTTTTTAGGGCTAGATCAATCGCGCGATACGCTTTTGTATAGCAATATAAAAGGTAAAAATCCTTTCAAAGACCACCGCGTGCGCCAAGCGATGGCATATGCAATCGATAGCCAACTAATTATCAATAAGGTAGCTCGCGGCTATGGCAGACCCACCGGCTTGGTTGTGGGGAGGGGCGCGCAGGGGTATGCCGCAGAAATGGATCGCCCCACCACAGTGGATATTCCACGCGCTAAGGCGCTTATGGC
>JANMDR010000008.1:0-37276 GCA_031376425.1 Betaproteobacteria bacterium | reverse complement strand
GCAAACTCGTGCCGCAAGACGCACGTGATGAACCGGCGAGTGTGTTACTCAAGCGCATACAGGCGGAAAAAGCCAAACTCGTTGCGGTGGGGAAGCTTAAAGAGGAAAAGCCGCTTGCGGCAATTGGGGAGGATGAAAAGTCGTTTGAGTTGCCTATGGGGTGGCAGTGGGCGCGATTGGCAGATTTGGTAAATATAGTAAACGGCAGAGCCTACAAAAAAGAAGAGCTTCTTGCTCAAGGCGTACCCGTGCTTCGAGTAGGTAATTTGTTCACGTCGGACTCATGGTATTACTCCGATCTAATATTGGAGGAAGCTAAATATTGCAATGCAGGAGATTTGCTCTTTGCTTGGTCAGCATCTTTTGGCCCGTTTATATGGGAAGGTGAAAGATCTATATTTCATTATCATATTTGGAAACTTGATTTATATCTGCCAGACCAACTTTACAAGCGCTACCTTTACACTTTTTTACTTGAGCAAACGCAAAAGATTAAATCGTCTGGGCATGGCGTCATGATGATTCACATGACGAAAGCAGCTATGGAAAAGCTAATAGTTTATTTGCCCCCCCTCGCCGAGCAACACCGTATCGTCGCCAAAGTGGATGAACTTATGGCGCTGTGCGACCAGTTAGAGCAACAGCACGGCAACGCGCAGGGTGCGCATGAAACTTTGGTGAGCCAGTTGCTTGCCACGCTTACCCAAAGCCAAAACGCCACAGAATTTAATGCCAACTGGCAACGCATCTACGCTCATTTTGATGTGCTATTCACCACTGAAACCAGCATAGACGCCCTAAAACAAACCTTATTACAACTAGCCGTAATGGGTAAACTCGCCCCGCAAGACGCCACCGACGAACCCGCCAGCGAACTCCTAAAGCGCATACAAGCCGAAAAAGCCAAGCTGATTGCCGCGGGGAAGCTCAAGAAAGAAAAACCGCTTGCGGCGATTAGTGAGGATGAAAAGCCGTTTGAGTTGCCGAAAAGTTGGGTGTGGGTACGGCTAGGAAGCATAACTAACTTTGGTATTACTGAAAAATTAGATTTCATTTCTAATGAAACATGGGTGCTAGATTTAGAGGATATTGAAAAAAATACATCAAAAATTTTTCAGAAAAACCGATTTTCTGAAAAGCAATCTTTAAGCGACAAAAATGCCTTTAAAAAAGGTGACGTTCTATATGGAAAGCTTCGCCCTTATTTAAATAAAGTAGCAATCGCGGACGAGGATGGAGTCTGCACAACTGAAATATTGCCAGTGCGTTGTTATGGTCCGTTCGAGAGTAAATATTTTATGTATGCACTGAAAGCTCCACATTTTATCGATTATGTGAACGTTCGAAGCTATGGGATGAAAATGCCGAGACTAGGAACAGATGACGGGCGAAACTCGCTATTTCCACTAGCTCCCGTTGCCGAACAACACCGCATCGTCGCCAAAGTCGATGCCCTAATGGCGCTCTGCGATCAACTCAAAACCGGCATTCAACAAGCCAACCAGCAGCAACAGGCCATCGCCAATGCCTTGGTGGCGCAGGCGGTTTAGCAGGGGGCATTGGGCTATTAGCTACGCGGTTTCATTGAGCAGTGCAATCGGGTAATACGCAATGATGTTGTATGACACAGCATCAGCCGCTTCATCTCATTCCCGTGATTTTCTGCACGCAAGAGTAAGCCAACAACATGATCTTTAAATGCGACGCTGAAAGAAACTTAGCCCCCCCTGCGACTTTGAATAACGTAAGCAGAAAAAATAATATCCGCGCATAATCGCACCTGTAGGCATTGCATGTTAGGAAAAGGCACTGTGCTTTTTCCGGCAGCAGTGTTCAATACAGGAGTGTTAAATGATGAAGACCATACGAATAAGCGCTTTAGCGACCGTAAACGGCAAGCCTGGCAAGCTACCCGTAAGCCCCGCAACTATTTGGCGCTGGGTTAAAAACGGCACCTTCCCAAAGCCTTTCAAACTAGGCGCAAGCACGACGGTGTGGGATGTGGCGGCGGTGGATAAGTTTTTAGCTCGGCGTGCTTATGATGAGGTGGAATAATGCCTAAGCTAATCTATACGCCAATACATAGACCAAGACATAAACCGCCCACCAATGGAAAGGGCTACGACGGCGGCAACCGTGTAGCCCTAGAAAAGCAAACTCTACGTACAGTGTACTCCAATATTAAGCCACGTAAAAGCATTATGTGTTGGTGGGCTGCAATATGAATAACAATACCTTCCAATTCATTGAAGCCATGCGGCTTGCAGGCTTATCACCGCCAACACATATTGAACCAGAGAAGATGCTGCGCTTTGCTGGTGCTGGCAAAGGTAGAGCCAACAAGGCCGCATGGTGCAAGCTATTTGCGGATGGTTCAGGCGGTGTTTACGGCGATTATTCCACGGATTTAAGTACGAGCTGGCATGCCGCTCGTGAAGCGCCGCTGCTACCCTTAACGGCGTTGCAAACTGCAGCCCAGCGTGATGCCTTCAAGCAGCAATTGGCCGATGCTAAGGCTGCCAACGCTACGCATGAAGCCGCTAAGCATGCCCAAGCGGCAAAGATAGCGGCCAAGATATGGAACAGGGCTAAACCAGCACCCGCAAACCACCCCTATCTTGTGCGTAAACGTATCACTGCGCACGGCACCCGCATCCACAAAGGTGCGTTGCTTATCCCCGTGCGCGATGGCGCGGCCTTACATTCACTACAGTTTATTGATGGGGACGGCAGCAAGCGCTTTTTAACCGGAGGCCGCAAGCGCGGGTGCTATTACAGCATCGGTAATACATCTGGCGCTACCGCATTGTGTATTGCCGAAGGCTTTGCCACCGGTGCCACCGTTCGCCAAGTAACGGGCTATTTGGTGGCGGTGGCCTTTGATGCAGGTAACCTTGAACCTGTGGCTATAACCATGCGGGCAAAGTTTCCTGCCCTGCCCATTATTTTATGTGCCGATGATGACAGAAACACCGTTGGTAACACCGGCATGACCAAAGCCACAGCAGCAGCGCTTGCCGTTAATGGTTGTGTAGCTGTGCCAACTTTTACAGGGGTGCCCCTATGATTGATGGAACTGATTTTAACGATATGGCGGCGCATTACGGTGATAACGCGGTGGCAAGTGCAATAAAGAGCGCCGTCGCAACGGCGGAAGCACTTTATTTCCAACACGGCACGGCTGCACCCGAAGCCGTTCAGTCGCAAACTCAACAAGTCACCTTAACCTGTGCGGCAGATATTGTTCCGGAAGCCATAAACTGGCTTTGGGATGGATGGTTAGCGGCGGGTAAATTTCATATTTTGGGTGGCTCGCCCGGCACCGGAAAAACCACCTTGGCGATTGCATTTGCCGCTACTGTTTCAAGCGGCGGCTGTTGGCCGGACGGCACCCAAGCTACGAACGGTAATGTGTTGATTTGGAGCGGTGAAGATGACCCTGCAACCACGTTAGTTCCCCGCTTAATTGCAGCGGGTGCCGATGTTTATAAAGTGCATTTTGTGGAAGGTACAAACGGCATAAAAGGCAAACAACCGTTTGACCCAGCTACTGATATGCCAAAGCTAGAAAAGGCGGCGCAAGCACTGGGCAATGTGCGCTTATTAATCGTTGATCCTATTGTTTCAGCGGTGAAAGGCGACGCTAATAGCAATGGTGACACGCGCAAAGGCTTGCAACCGTTGGTTGACCTTGGTGCCGCATTAAACTGCGCGGTAATCGGTATTACGCATTTTTCTAAAGGCACTGCAGGCCGGGAAACCACGGAACGGGTAATAGGCTCAATCGCGTTTGCAGCGCTGGCGCGTGTGGTGCTGGTGGCGGCAAAAAATCAAGGTGCAGCAGACGGCGAGCCAAGCCGAGTACTGATGCGTTCAAAATCAAATATTGGCAGTGATGGCGGTGGCTTTGCTTATGACCTTACGCAAATGGAATTGCTAGCGTATCGAAACATTGTTGCTGCTTATGTGGCTTGGGGCAAACCGTTGGAGGGCACGGCACGGGAAATTTTGGCGGACGCTGAAGGGTATGGTGAAGAAGACTATAGCGCCCTGGGGGACGCGTGCGCTTTTTTGAGTGACCTACTTAATGATGGTGCCGTGGAGAAAAAACGCGTTGATGCAGCAGCTAGGAACGCTGGCGTGCCGATGGTTACCGTGCACCGCGCAAAAAAGAAGCTAAAAATTAAAGCATTTAAGGATAGCTTTAAAGGTGGGTGGTCTTGGCGATTGCCCGAAGACAACCAACAAAATGCGAAGGCAACCCCACAAAAGAGTATGAGCGCCTTCGCAAATAATGAGTATCTTCGCTATAAAACTGAACACTAAAATGCGCCAAGTGAGGTATTTTAGTGGAGGTGCTGGCGTATTTTTTGACGTATCGTGTGCGCCTTGTATTAGCCTTTAGATTTCAGTCACGCCGTGCGTGCTGCCGGGGTAACCTTGATGCGGCGTTAGTGAGCTACCGAGAACTGGCGGCGCAGGTGGTAATAATGTGTAGTAGTGTGTGTGTGTGGTGTGAGGGGGAGGGGAGGGCGATGGCGAGTGCCCGAAGATGCTCAATAAAGTACGAAGGTGATCAATAAAGTACGAAGGTGATCATACTTATGCGTAAGCATGCCTTCACAAATATTGCGCACCTTCAACGTAAACCTGAACCCGTGCGCGGCGGTTAAGAGCGCGCGTTAATTCCATTTCTGTTTGGGCGCATGCCAATGGTAGGCGAGGCTCAAACAACGGCGGTGATCCTGTACGCCTGCGACAGAGTGAATCTACCTCTTAGGGGCACGGCATGCCGTGCCCGCGCTGTACACCGCAGCGGGGGGACATGGTGGCATAGGTGATGTGATAATTTTAAAATTTAAAATAATGGCTTAAGCTGCACCTAAGACTTAATTAAGACTAAAATTGGTCTTTGTGAAAAACTAAGAAAGCTTACTTCATGAAATTTTCTACTCAGGTAAAGCCGATCAGCTATCTTAAGAGCCACACCGCTAAGATCGTCAGGGATATCACCGAAAATCGTGAGCCACTGTTGATTACGCAAAACGGTGAAGCCAAGCTAGTTGTGATGGACGTAAAAAGTTATGAAGAACAAGCAAATACGCTCGCGCTATTGAAGATATTGGCGCTGGGTAATCGTGAAATTGAACAAGGAAAATTTCGTAACGCAGAAGATGTGTTCGCGGAATTGGATAAGGTCGATCACTAGTGAGCGCAAAAGCGAAGTCTTCAGCAAAACTTAAGGTTGTGATTCTTGAATCGGCAGAACAAGACCTCAAAGAACTGAAAGCCTATGTCATAAAAAACTTTTCGCTAAAGACATGGCAGAGCACTTTCGGAAAGATACAAGACGCTATTAGCAACTTGCAGCACTTTCCTCAGACTGGGAATATCCCTGATGAAATTGAGAAGCTGAATCTTACGCAATACCATCAGGTTTTGTCTGGCATGAACCGCATTATTTATGAAGTTAGACAAGACGTTGTTTATGTGCATGTCGTCGTAGATGCGCGACGAGATATGATCTCGTTACTCACAAGGCGATTGTTGAGAGTCTGATTGTAGCGAAATGTGGTGGTGTAGGGGCTTGCCACGCCAGTACACAGCCTGCACGTAAAGCATTTGACGCACGGATTTTTCACCTCTGGCACCTTGAAACAGCGAAGGGCGAAAAATCTTTCGCCCTCGGTGGTGATTCCATTACCCCTATGCCCTCATCCAATCCACTGCAACGTACTAGCGTTTTTCCAGCCACGTCTGGTTTGGTGCAAAGTTGATTCTGCGCGTTTCCATTATTTGTTCGCGGTCACTTTGGCGTTGCACGCTGCCTTCTACTACCTCGTAGCCTAGCAATGCAAATACCCGCTTTCCTAAAAATAGTGGCCGCGCATTGCCGTACCAATCAACACAGGATGCTTTGCAACCATCATTACTATTGTTACTACTGGCAGTTTGCGCTTCGAGTGAACCGAGGGGGCTTAGGTTTAAACTATGGTTTGCTAAAAAAAGCACAGCGGCATTTTCGCCTCCTCGCCCCGTTCTATTTATGCCACCGGAACTAATGGTGGGTAAGCCAAGGAGCCCTTTTTCCGCGCTAGTGGCACGATAAAAAAAGCCGTGGGTGCGCGATTCACTTTGCGCGGCGTTGGTGTGCAGGTATTTACCCGCAAGCTTAGCGCCTCTGCTGCTCGGCGCATTGGCATCAAGACGAACGCTAGAAAATTGCAAATCCGCGCCGCGTGCGCCGACCAAAATAGCGTCTGACCCAAGCGCTTCAATGCGCTCTACCGCGTGCGGTAATTTAAGGGTTTGTGGGCGTTCACCGTTGGCAAACCGCAGGGCGTAGGCTAAGCCCTCTGGCTCTCTAGTTTCGCCGGTTTGTGCATTGCGACCCCATCCATTTGTGGGTACAGTCGCTGGTGCCAACGGCGCTTGCATCACGGCTTCACCGTAGAGCAAATAAGCGCCGATAAAACGGTTTTGCATTGCTCTATTACTGTTGCCCGGTAGGGGCTGATATTGGCTGCTTTTCGCCACAGCTTGGTCATTACCAAAGTCGCTTATTTTTACGCGCAGCAATGCCAAACTGCCCTGATTATTTTCTGCCGCCCACATGGCCTCGCCACGGGCATCACTGCGTAGCAGTACGTTTAAGTAACCAGCATCTTCTAAGAACGAAAGTTGATCAATAGGGCTGCCCGTGGTTTTAATGGCCGAAGGCGGGGCACCATCAAGTGGCATGCGCACCACAGCGGAAAGTGGCATATCGCCTGCGGCGGTATCATTTTTTGGTTTTAACGATCCGGCCTGCCAGTCATTGCGCGTGGCTGTCGCCCACACATATACGGCTTCACCCGACACATAGAATACGCGGCCTGTGGGGCCTAGTACGGCAGTGGAATCACACTGCATTTGGCTGGCAGCTAAATCGCAGGTGGTGACGGTGTGCAGCGCGATACCTTGCATGGGATCAAGATCATCGTCGGTACGGTAGATTTTAGTGGCCGGTAAAATGCGTTTGAAATCGCTGGGCTTAGCACCCTTAACCCAGCGCCGCTGTGCCGGCATAAATTGCGCTGGATCCGGTGCCCAGCCGTTAATGTGCATGGGTGTATAAAAAATGAGTTTTGTACCAATGAGGCGGCTAGCGTAATTGCGGGAGGAATAATAATCGTTGCTGCGCAAATGGTGGGTAGCGCGATAAGTCAGCTCACCGTTTGCATCGATGTTAAACAAACCAATTTCGGTGCCACCACGCGCATAACTATAACCAATCACGGCAATGGTGTTGCCTGCCACCACCATTTCGTCATACCACGCGCCACTAGGTGACGCATCGGGTGCGTAGGCGTCAATCACACTTACGGGCGTTAATGCGCTGCCGCCGGTGCGCACGGTAAACAAACGGCCGCGCCGCAAAATAACCAAATAGTCGCCCACATTTTTTACGATGCCACCCTCGTCAACGCCTGCGGTTTGCACATTGGTAATTGATTCCGCTTCGCCCTTAAGTTTGGATACGCTCGCCTTAGCCTCCGTAATTGTGGTGGAGGCCATGACAGGCGGGGGAGCGGCGGCAGCCGACGCGGGAGGGGTCGGAGAATATTGGATCAGAGCACCATCCTGATATTTGGCCGCCGGTTGGATCGCACGACTGCGCTTTGCTGCCCGCTCTGCAGCCTCACCGCGCCAGCGCTGCATCAGCGCATCAAACTCCGCTTCGCTACTAAAGCGCTTCAGCGTCTTTTGTGGCGTGTTGGTATTGCTCTGGGCATGGCTAGACTGCCCAGCAAATAGCACCATAGCAACCAGAAGCAAATAGCCACTGCTCCGGGCAAGCCGGTGCATACGCTGCGATCCTAACGATAATGCACTCTGCGTAAAGTAATCCATATCATCCTCCGTTAAATGGCGCGCAAAAATTTGCGCTACAAGGCTTTAATCGGGCACGGAAGCTAAAAGGGTTAATGGGTTAAAAAATTTATGAGGCAGCGTTGCAGACGCTTTGCAGCATCGCCTACCTAGAAAAAAGCTAGATCCCAAACTATTTTTTCGCGCCAGTCGCAGCAACTTGACCAATCTAAAATCGCTAGCCTGCATCCAACCCGCCATCAGCGATGGCTATTTGGTGAAGCTACGCGATGGTAGTACGGTGGAATTTTTGCGACGGCAAGCAATGGTGTTGCGGGAGACCTTGGAGCTTTAAAGGTGCGTTGTTTGCCATCAAGCGATTATTCAAAATTCACTTTGGGTTCTGGGTGTTAACCAATTTTGGAGTATTGTTACGCTTTGGTTTTAATTCGAAATTTCTCAATCTGTTGAAAGACTTCAGGAGGAACCGCAATGACTTTAGGAAACGTTAATCAAACGAGCCAAACCGATTTGGCGCAAGCGCCAGCTGGCGTGACGCAGCTAGAAATCGACCAACGTGTTTACGATTTGTATGACGAGTATTGCCACGGGCGCTTTGATAGACGCGAATTTTTATCGCGTGCCAGTTCGCTGGCAATTGTCGGCGGCATGGGCTTGATGATGGCGCAAGCGTTGCTGCCACGCTACGCGGAGGCACAGACGATTTCATTTACCGATACCCGAATAAAAGCGAAGTACATAAACTATCCCTCGCCTGGCGGAAATTCCGGCACCATGCGTGGCTATTTGGTGCAGCCCGCTGGTGCGTCTGCTGGCGCTGGGCCTTTTCCCAGCGTGGTCGTTATCCATGAAAATCGCGGCTTAAACCCCTATATTGAAGATGTGGCGCGCCGATTGGCCGCCGATGGCTTCTTGGCCTTAGCGCCCGACGGCTTGTTTCCCGTTGGCGGCTATCCCGGCAATGACGACGATGGCCGCACCCTACAGTCCGGGCTGGATCAAGCCAAATTGCGGCAAGATTTACTCAATAGCGCGCAATTTCTAAAAGCCCACGCACTAAGCAACGGTAAGCTCGGCGCGACCGGGTTTTGCTTCGGTGGCGGCGTGGTTAACTATCTGGCGATAGCAATGGGCGACCAATTACAAGCGGGTGTGCCCTACTACGGCGCAGCCGGCGAAACCGCAAGTGCCGCAAAAATCAAAGCCGCCCTCATGGTACAACTTGCCGAAAAAGATGACCGTGTTAACGCGACCTATACGGCCTTCACCCCCGAGCTAACCAAAGCCAAAGTACGCTTCGAAGTGCACACTTACGAAGGCACGCAACACGGCTTTCACAATAACTCCACCCCACGCTACAGCGAAGCCGCCGCGAATTTATCTTGGCAGCGTACCTTGGCGCACTTTAAGAAATACCTAGCGTAAATAACATACCCGTAAATGGCATGCCTTTAAGGAAAGCGGGGCGGCGGTCGTGCGGTCGAGGAACCGAACTCTAGTTGCCGCGCAAATGAAGTGGCTGGAAACGCTCTATTTACAGGTATTTTCAGGAATCGCTTTAAGACTTTTAAACCAATTTAAGCGCTCTTCGTGATGTGCTTGGAAAATTGGGTTCAGATATTTCATTGCTAAATGATATTGAAAAGCATGACCCACATCTTTACTGTCTTAGACTGATAGCCTGACGTTCGCACTCTGCTTGAGGGCGCGGGCCGGTCTCATTGCGCAGAAATCACGCTTTCAATCCACTCTTTGTAATAACTCAGGCGAACATTACAACTGATTTGGCCATATCGCCCGGGCGTCCTAATCGCACTTTGAGAATCTACCCATGAAGTCAGTCCAGCCAACAACCAATCCTTCTTAACTTGGATAAGGATTGGCCCGCCGCTATCACCACTGCCTGACCCACCCTCAAGCGACAAGGCGTCCGACGGCTTATCGAATATATAGCAGAACCAGCGGTCATGGGCGCTGGTAACTTTGTTGTGGGCACGGCGAAGCTCAGTACGGTGTGAGCTACTAAATTCGTACCCCGTGACGCCGTTACCTGTAGCGCCTTTGCCTATGATCTTGATGATTTGGCCGACTTCGCCGTCGCTTTTATTGAGTATGACAGGGGATACGTCAGTAACGGGCTTTGCCAATTTTAGAAGTGCGATGTCATCTGATGAGGAGAGCAGCACCCTAAAAAGCGTCCAATCCCAAGTAGCCAGCGCTTGGTCAAGTAGCTCTTGCTTTGGTTTTTTATATCCGGGGTGTATCACAAGACGTTCAACGTCTCTGGGTATCCCTTTAATAATTACCTGCTTGATTTCAGATTGCCACGTGACCGCATGAGCGGCGGTAATAACCCACTGCGGCGCAATCACTACGCCATGCCCCTCGCCAGGCAGGTCAACTAGCGCAAGAAACTCTGATGCCGGAATGCGGTACTTTGAGTCATCAACGTCATCTCGAATGACGATGGCACTAGCGCTTGATGAGACTGCGAGAAGTATGAGGAAAAAAAGGCGAGTCATATGAGGCGTCTGAGGGAATCTTATAGGGTCTAACGCTGCAATAAGCGGTGGTTTTTAATTTGCACTGTTGCCGTAACACGGAGCATAGCGGAATCGCAAAAATGCAACTTAAAAACCATCCGCTTGATTGCTTTGTCAGGCATTTCAGTCAGAACTTGAACCTATAACTATATATGCTTTGTGAGTTGATTTGATTAAAAATGCAAACTCCCAGAACACCGGATAAAAGGGATGCCCTTCTAAAATGTAGAAGGAGTAAACATTTGAGTTGTCTTTGAATAGACTTTTAAAATCAGTAAGAATACCCTCAAGGTCGCGCCCAAACGGCGCAGAGGAAAAATACTCCGTGTTTGGATGAGAGCCAGGGTCACCTAGATATAAAAATGACTCACGAATAACTGCCAACATTAAAGTTAGCGATGACGCTTTTAGATTTTTTATTGAAAGCTCAGTGCCCATAACTTCTTTAAGTAGTTCTTCGGGGCCTTTACCTTCTGTCCAGTTACCGGCATAAATTTTGGTTGAACATGAATAGTTCACTGACTCTGCACCCCCAAGGTTTTTGCACAGCTCTTGTAGTTTTAAATTTAATTCGGTTTCCATGACTTCGCCTAACGGCCAGACTAAAGGGCACCGTACTTTTGCGTCCAGCGACCGAAAAGAGCGATATTGACCGAAGAGTTAGACATCACTTCTCTCCGATAGTCGACGTTTGCGCGGAAGGTACTCGCAACACATAAGGAGGTCTAGGTTTGGATGGCTGCCATCCATGTGCCAGACCTAAACGGATAAGTTCCGCGACTTGCGCTGACTTGATCTGAGCTGACGAAGCCTCCAGCCAACTATCGGGGCGCGTATCTGACAGCTCAACGACTAAGGATTGCCGCGCTTTTAGGCTTAGTTCAATTGCCACAGTCATCGGTGCCCACGCGTTGCCTTGCGAGTACGTGGGCTTACCACGGATAAGCCACCGGTATGCGATGCCGTCCACTTCGATAAGTCGAGTACCTTTCTTCGGAAGCGCCATTTTGATCTCTAACTCAATTTGGGGAGCACCATATCCGCACAACATTCCGCAATGCGGACTAACACTCCAGTGTAACGTCTTAAAAACTGCTCGTATTCAATTGGTTTCATCAATTTGCCGAATAAATATACACCCGTAAAAATAACAACTTCCCGTACCGGCATTTATCCCATTCCTCGACCACCAGCAGCAACTCAAAGGCAGTCTAGCATTGCCTTTCCGGCCCTGCAATCAACAAAAATTCTTGATCAAATGCGCGAGCGAATTCGGCATTTGCAGTACAGCATTCGCGCAAAAGTGTCATATCCAAACTGGATACTATTTTTTCCAGAAGTACACGGCTGACCAAGCACACGAGATACCCGTGATTTAGTGAAACCGAACTCTTTTTACCGCGCAAATTAAGCGGCTCAAAACGCCCTATTTGCCCCGCAAGGGGACTACCTTCGGGTCGCGGGGATATTCGGGCGGTTCTTAAACCATTTCAAGCTTTCCTAATCGGCCCAGAATAGCGCGCTACAGTTTCATCACCCGTCACCAAAGTGATCGCCTCTAGCGTTGCCTGCGCGATTAATAGCCGATCAAAAGGGTCTTTGTGGATCGCTTCCAAACCTTGCACGTAGGCCGCGTGCGCGCTGGTAATCACTAATTCTTGGTAGCCATTTTCTAACAAACCACGCCGCAATAATTGCGCGTCTACTTGAAAATCTTCGCGTTGCAAACCACGTTTGATAGCTACTTCCCAAATACTGGCTGCGCTGAAAAATAGGGTTGTTTCAGGGTTTTCAATGAGGTCGCGTGTTGCGGGCGGAATACGCTCTGGTTCTGTTGCCGCCCATAGCAAAATATGGGTATCAAGCAGCAGGTTCACAACACTCCTCTTTTTGCGGGCCGGTTTTTTGCTGTACTTGCTTGCTTAGGTTTTGAATTTTTTACTGCAATTTCACCATTCTTGGCGTTGTTTTCATCAAAAAATAGCTGCTCAATTTCCAACTGTCCCATGGAATCAAAATCTGCCGGTACGCTAAACTCTCCGGCCATAAACCCTAGCCGCCTACTCGGCTTAACAGTGTCGGTTTCGATGCGCGTTACCATTACCATTGGCCGACCCGCCTTGGCAATAATAAAACTTTCTCCTTGCATTACCGCTTCGACCAAGCGCGACAAATGGGTTTTTGCGTCGTGAATATTGATGGTTCGCATATTTATCTAGATTAAACTAAGTTTAATTAGTTTAGTTTAAATTTTTAGCATTTGCAACGGTGTTTTGGTCGTCATTGCATAATCAAAAATATTCGCATTTATTTCATTAATATATCTTATATCTTTTATAAGACCTGTTGACCGCAACTCGTAAAAGGGTTAATCTGGAGGCTCAGTAAGTCAAAAAAATGACACTTACTACCTTGCACAACATGCCCTGCCTTTATTTTTAAGGAATTTTGCGATGAGCCTGCTAAACATGAATGCTGTACCGGAAGTTGCGTCGGCAGCTACCTTGGGCGATTATTGGCCCGGTATTCAAATGTATTATCCGCCCGTTAAGTATGCGCCTAGTCTTGGTATTTACGAAGATTTAGAAGCAGCGTCGCAGCGGTTTAAAAAACACGCCTATGGCACTACTGCCCACACCCTGTTATTTGATCTTGAAGACGGTTGCCGGCAAAAAGAGATGTCCCGCGAGCTGTTACGCCGCGAACTGCCAGACTTACCGCGTCGCAAAGAAGTACAGATAGCTATCCGTATTAATCCCTTTCGTACTGATGAATATGAGCGGGATTTGCATCTGGTACGCGATCTGGCCGACCATATTGATGTGGTGATGCTGGCGAAGGCGGGCGAAGCCTACGGCTCTCCAGAAATTCGCGATTTATCGGCCGTGCTGGTGGGGCTGAATAATAAAATCACGATTCAGCCGATTATTGAGCATCCAAAATCACTAAAAATAGCACCGGATTTAATGCAATACAGCACCGTGAAGCATGTGGTGTTTGGTATTCATGACTTCTCCAAAGCGATGGGCATACAAATTACCCCACGGCACTGGACTGAAGAGCTGGCCTATTTTATGCACCAAATTTTGTTTGAAGCCCGTATTGCCGGTAAGGGCGTTATTGGTGGGGTAGAAACGCTAATTGGCGGCTCTGCCATGCCAGAAAATTTTGTGGAACCCGATGATGTGCGCCGTTGGCTCGATTTGCATGGCGATGAAGAAAGCCGCGTGGTGTACAAACATGCGTGTGAAGAAGCGGCGATGGGCATGACTGGTAAGCAAGTGATACACCCTTACCACACTCACCCCTGCAAGGTGGCCTACACCCCAAGCCCTACCGATATTCGCACCAAAATTGCGATTTTGCGTGCCGCTATTGAGGCTGATGCGCTGCTCGGCGGTGCCATTAAATTTAACGGCGAAATGCTCGACCCCCCCATGTTCGGTAAAGCCTTGCAAACGCTGTTACGTGCGCATGCATTGCACGCGCTATCGGATGAAGATACGCAGTTCGCGATGGATGTGCTGAAGAAACTGCCAGCGCAGGTAGTGCGTGAGAACTGGCCTTACGGCGTGATTTTGTAGCGTTGTTTTTTGCGTAGTTTTTATAAGCATTTTTTTAATCGTATTCGCACGAGGATGTAATGCCAACTTCTATCGAAAATCATCCCGCATGGGAATGGTCGGTGCCCGCTCACTTCAACATTGGCACAGCGTGTACCGACGCGCACTTAGGCACGGCGGTGGCTGATCGCATTGCCATGATTGTTGAAGATGACAATTTAGGCACCACGCAAATTAGCTATGCACAGCTAGCTGCACGCACCACTAAATTTGCGCAGCTATTGCGTAACCGTGGTGTGAGCGTGGGTGAGCGCGTGTTGATCCGCTTAAGTAATAGTATTGACTACCCCACCGCATTTTTGGGCGCGATGAAAGCAGGCTGTATCGCAGTGCCCACTTCTACCTTGCTCACCGCACAGGAAGTGTTGTATCTGGCTAAGGATTCTCAAGCTAAAGTAATTGTTACTGATGCCGCAATTTGGGCGCAGTTACAGCCTAGCTTAGCTGAAGCAGGCACCTTGCAGTTAGCGCTATTGAGCGGCGCGGCATTGCCAGAAAACTCTTTAAATGCCATCTCCTTAGAAGCCGAATTAGCCACCATCACGCATTGTGATGCGCCTATACAAACCGCTGCCGATGACCCTGCCTACTTAGTGTATACCTCCGGCACCACCGGCTATCCAAAAGGCGTCTTGCACGCCCATCGGGCGCTGATTGGGCGGATGCCTGCTTCTACTTATTGGTTTAACTTTGATGAAAATCGAGTGGACCGTATTTTGCATTCCGGTAAATTTAACTGGACTTATGTGCTCGGCTCCGGCCTGATGGACCCTCTATATCGTGGCAAAACCGTGATTGTGCATGAGGGCAAAAACGATGCCAACACTTGGACGCGTTTAATTGCTAAACATAGCGCCACCATTTTTATCGGCGTGCCCACCATCTATCGGCAGATCGTGCAGAAAACCAGCGCCAGCAAAGCTGATGTTCCGAGCTTACGTTTTTGCATGAGTGCGGGTGAGCATTTATCGGACGACATGCTCAGCGCCTGGCGGGCGCGTTTTGGTATGGATATTTACGAAGCCGTGGGCATGAGTGAATTTTCTTATTACCTCTCGCAAAGCGTACACCGCCCTATTCGCGCGGGTTCCGCCGGTTTTGCGCAGCCCGGGCACGCGATAAAATTACTTAACCCCGACACCATGCAAGAAGTGCCAGCCGGTGATGAAGGCATGATTTGTGTGCCCGATAATGACCCCGGCTTATTTTTGCGCTATTGGAATTTAGCCGAAGAAACGGCCAAATATAAACACGATGGCTGGTTTTTTACTGGCGACTATGCGCGTATTGATGCCGATGGCTACCTCTGGTTTTTAGGCCGTCGTGATGACATTATTAAGAGCTTCGGCTATCGGGTTTCGCCCTATGAAATCGAACGCGTGCTAAAAGCCCACCCCGCTGTAGCTGATTGCGCCTGCGTGGGCGAATCGGCGGGGGACGATAAATTACTGGTAGTAGCCTATGTAATCACCCAGCTGGGAGACACGACGAGCGCAGATGAATTATTGGCTTTTGGCAAAGCGCAATTAGCGGCATATAAGGCACCAAAAATTGTCTATTTGGCAAAGGATTTTCCGCGCACCAAGAATGGTAAAATCATCCGGCGCGAAATTGCACCGGCGTTGTCGGTCTCGCGCTCCAGTTAAACCTTTCTTTTATGAGCCTGCATAATGTCCAATAATCCCCATCCGCAAGCTGATTCGCGCCCTCTAGTTCTAAACATTTTGGCAAACTTTATTTTTGCCAGCCGCTGGTTGCAAATGCCCTTGTATATTGGCTTGATCGTCGCACAGGTGGTCTATGTTGGGCATTTTTGGGTGGAGCTGGTGCATTTGGTACAAGCTGCTTTTGGTAACCAAGAAGCGATCATGAAGCTGGTTGAAGGCGTTGGTTATAAGGGCACCCCCATTATTGACGCAGGTGGAAAAGTAACGGGTTACGTATTGCTAAAATCGCTAAACGAAACCTTAATCATGCTGGTGGTGCTAGCGCTGATTGACGTGGTGAAGATTTCAAACCAGATCATCATGGTCATCGTGGGCGGCTATGAAACCTTCGTTTCGCGCCTAGGTTTGCAGAACCATCGCGACCAACCAGAATGGCTTTCAAGCGTCAATGCATCCGTGCTAAAAGTGAAGTTGGCTACGGCCATTATCGGCATCTCGTCGATTCATTTGCTAAAAACATTTATCAATGCCGACAATTACAATGAAAAAGTATTGCTGTGGCAAACCGCAATTCACTTCGCGTTTTTATTCTCCGCCATGGCAATTGCTGCATGTGACCGCATCATGCCGCACGCTGCTAAACCGGGCGGCAAATCTGATCACTAATTTTTTGAAAGTAATGTCATGACCACGCTCATCCGCCAAGAAGACTTTATTGCATCCGTAGCTGATGCTTTTCAGTTCATCAGCTACTACCATCCGGTGGATTACATCAAGGCGCTGCATGAGGCGTATTTGCGTGAAGAAAGCCCAGCGGCAAAGGATGCGATGGCGCAAATTCTCATCAATTCGCGCATGGCGGCAGAAGGCCATCGGCCTATCTGCCAAGATACCGGCATTGCCATCGCCTTTCTACGCGTGGGCATGGACGTGCGTTTTGAAGGGCCAATGACGCCGGAACAAATGGTTAATGAAGGCGTGCGCAGGGCTTATACCGATGTGAATAACCCCCTGCGCGGCTCGATGTTAATTGACCCCGATGGTGCCCGTAAAAACACGATGGATAACACCCCCGGTGTGACCCATATTGAAATAGTGCCAGGCAATACGGTAGAGGTGATTGTGGCCGCCAAGGGTGGCGGCTCCGAAAATAAATCAAAGTTTGCCATGCTGCTGCCATCGGACAATATTGTCGATTGGGTGTTGCAAATGGTGCCAACGATGGGCGCTGATTGGTGCCCCCCCGGCTTATTATCTCTAGGCATTGGTGGCTCACCTGAAAAAGCGATGTTAATGGCCAAGTGGGCGATGATGGAGCCGTTCAATATTCACCAATTGATGGCCAAAGGCCCGAGCAACCGTGCCGAGCAATTACGCCTAGAGATTTTTGAGAAAGTAAATGCGCTAGGCATTGGCGCACAGGGCTTAGGCGGGCTATCCACCGTGCTTGACGTAAAAGTAACTGACTACCCCACCCATGCTGCTTCCAAGCCCGTTGCCCTCTTGCCCAACTGTGCCGCGACGCGCCATACCCATTTTATTTTAGACGGTTCCGGCCCTGCGCATCTGCACACCCCAACCTTGGAAGACTGGCCTAAACTAGCGCTCGATTTTAAATCTAGCCGCCGCGTAAATATTAATACTTTAACCAAGGCTGACACCAAAACATGGAAGTCCGGCGAGACCCTACTCATCACCGGTAAAATTCTAACTGGTCGTGATGCTGCGCATAAAAAAATGACTGACATGTTAGCCAAGGGTGAAAAATTGCCGGTAGATTTCACCAACCGCTTTATCTATTACGTTGGCCCCGTCAATGCCGTGCGCGACGAAGCCGTAGGCCCTGCTGGTCCCACCACGGCATCACGTATGGATAGATTTACCGAAGCCATGCTAGCGCAAACTGGCTTAATTGGGATGATCGGTAAATCGGAACGCGGCGTAACCGGCATTGCTGCCATTAAAAAGCACGAAGCCGTGTATTGCATCGCGGTGGGTGGTGCCGCCTATTTAGTATCCAAAGCCATCAAATCATCCAAGCTTTTAGCCTTCCCTGAATTAGGCATGGAAGCCATTTATGAATTTGATGTAGTCGATATGCCGGTTACCGTAGCCGTAGACGCCGAAGGCACCTCAGTACATAAAACCGGGCCACGGGAATGGCAGGCGAGAATCGGCAAAATACCGGTTGTTGTTGCTTAACGTTTATTTCCTTCCACTACGCATGCCCTTATTTTTTGCTGCGCCCTTGGTGTTGATGCCCTTTATGTTGATACATTTTTGCGTCAGCCACTTTTAACAGGGATTCTAAATCTTCACCGTCGTTGGGGTAAAAGGCAATGCCTACTGCCGCCGTTATCGTCAAGGTAATGCCGTTTTCTAGCACGAGTAATTGGCTGATGGCGGTGAGTATTTTTTGTGCTACTTGCTCCGCGCTAACGTGATCGGCAACATCATCTAGCAGCACCACAAATTCATCGCCGCCAAAACGCGCAACGATGTCGGTTGCCCGTGATGCTTCACGGGTGCGGGTGGCTACGGCGATGAGCACCTCATCGCCAATCAAATGGCCGTGGATGTCATTGATCGCTTTGAATTCATTAAGGTCAATAAATAGCAAGGCAAACTGGCGAATCGGCGCTGCATTGGCACCCACTTGCGCCCCGAAGCGTCGCGCCATGATGCGGGTGAAGGTTTCGCGGTTGACGGCACCGGTGAGTTTATCCTCCTGCAAGTCAATATGCATGCGTTCAAATTGCCGCGCTAAATCGCCGATTTCATCATTTCGTGCGATTGGCAGGGCGGCAGGTGCTTGGCCAGTGGCTACGGCTTTGGTAGCATCATTAAGTACTTTTAAGTCACGCGCCAGATGGTTTACGACCGTGTAGCCGAGCAGCATGGCAATGCTGGCGACTAGCAAGCCGAGCACGACGCTACGCCATGCAAAACCACGGGCACCAGCCATAAAGTCTTCGTGCGGTACGGCCACGAGGGAATACCATTTTAGTCCAGCGCGATCGCTTATATCATCCAAGGTGGCATGAATGGTGCCAAACTCGTAGAAACCCATGGATTTATCGAGTGCAAAATCGCGGATGACGGGTTCCAGCAATGGCGCACCGTTTAGCTGCGCGGCAAACTGCGCATAAGCCTCACGAATCAGGCGATTATCGCTTTTTGCCGCATTCAAGCGTTGCTTCGTTCCGCCTACTTCAACAAACAGTGGTGCGCCGTTGCTGGTGGCGATAATATCGCCATTGGCTTCGAGCAATACCGCAACGCCGTTGGCACTAATTGGCACAGAGCTGAGAAATTCATTGATCTTGGCGAGCGCCACATCTGTGCTCAAAACGCCTTCTAAGGTGCCGTCACGGCGATAAATAGGGTGTGCGAGTGTAGTGATCAGGTCTTTGCTTGAAAAGGCGGTATAAACGGGCGTCCACGCTGGTGCTTTCGCTTCGCTAGCGGCTTTAAACCAAGGCCTACTTTGCGAATCATAGATGGTGGTTTCAGTTTTGATCAGGGTTTTGGTGGGTGCTAGGTTGACCTGCCCGTTATTCTGCCCGTTGTTCTGAGTGCGTTCGCTAAAAAATTGGCGCGGCTTGGCGGGATCAGTTTTGATCCGTAACTCAAGCTGATTATCGTCGGTGCGCGAAACCCCAACAAACTGCTTGCCGACATTGCCGTAGTAAATATAATTGTTGGGGTTTAAATTTAAGCGGGTAGCGGCGCGTAATTTTGTTTCAATGGCTTCAAGGGTCAATTCCGCATCAACGCGGCTTTCTAAATTATCACGCAGGCTTGGAATAGCGGCTTCAAGTACCAGATGCGAAGGCGCCATATGGCGTTCTACCGCTGATCGCACCCGATCTGCTACGCCTACCGTTAGGTTATCAATCAGCTTTACCGCCGTACGTTGCGATGCGTCGTATGAAAGCCAAGCAACTACTGCCGTTAATATCAAAATTAACAGTACAAACGGAATGATCAATAACGCACGTAATGATAATTTTGGCATCATCTAACTCCTTAAACCCACTTGAAACCCTTGCGCCAAAAAAGCCCTTTTTAGAGTGTCAATTTGAAGCTACTTACTAAAGCTCCCGGCAGGTGGCTCGATGCGGTTGAGCGTTCGCCATAGCTGGCTGAATCTGGCATAAAATCGCGTTCTGCCGTTAGGCCAATTAAATTTTCGCCAACGATATTGTAGGCGGTGTCGTCAAAGCGCATTACATTGAGCGGCGCTTTAATTTCGCCGTTCTCTACCCAAAAGGTGGCGAAGCGCGTCATGCCGGTCATGCGGCAATTCATCCGGTCGCTGAAATTTAAATACCATAAATTGCCCACGAAGATGCCTGTGTCTAGGGCTTTAAGCGCATCAGCCTGCGCTAAGGTGCCAGCGCTCAAATCAAAGGATTCGCCACTTTCTTGCGCACTCGCGCCATTGGTGGCAATGCCGTATTCTTTGGCAGAACGGGGTGATACCAAGGCATCGGCCATGCGCCCATTTTTGATGAGAGCAACATGCGGCGCTTTAATATAACCATCTTGTGAAAAGGCGGGTGCCAAGCCATCTCGCGTGTTTTCAGACAATGACAAGCTGCTGTGTAATGACTGCCCATCGTCAATCATTTTTTGTAGCGGGCTTTGCTTATTGCGTTGTGATTTCACACCGAAGCCGCCCCAGTTGAACATATCGGTGATTTCGCCCAGAGCAGATGGGGTTAAAAAGGCGCGGTAGGCACCCGGCTTTAAAGTAACGGCGGGGGCACTCAACTTGGCTAGCTGCTGGCGTGCAAACTGCATCTTTTGGTTCAGGTCAGAGGGCTGCCAATCCGCACCGGCGTAGCTGCTTTTCACGGCTTTATCAGCGGCGTGATACAGGCACCATTCAAAATTAAAATTATCCACATGGTGCCAATTGCGTTGGCCTAAGCTATTGGCAAAGCCCCGATAAATCGCGCCACCAGCATAAATGCCGACTAAATCAGTGCCATCCCCAGCGGCAATCACGTTACTGATAACCGTATCGGCATCGGGCACATTGCCGGTCACCACATGCGTCGTTGATTCTACTGCGGTGTTGTAAAGCAGATAAGGATCATCGGGCACCATCGCCACATCATTGCGCAGGCTGGCAATGGCGCTGTTAATTTCAGCTTGGTCATGCGCGAGCGCACCGGTACACATCATGCGCATTTCGGCGCGCTTGGCACCTGCCACCAAGGCGAGAGTGACTGCCACCTGTTTGACGGCACCAGCTTGGCGCACGGCATTTTTATTGAAGCGAATGAAGTCTGATGTTTCTGCAGCCAGCCATAAAAATGTGACCTCACCAGCGCGAGCAGAGGTGGAGACGAGGTTGGCGAGATCGTGAAAGTAATTTTGCATGGAATATGAGTTTTAAATTTAGTCTTAAATTGAGTTGTTGGCTTCGCAAATGGACTTGCGGGGTTTACGATTCGGCGGCTTCGCCCCCGGATTTACGATTCAGTGGCTTCGCCCCCGAAGACATCAATACCCGAAAACTTGCAGGCAGGCGCAGCATGACCAACCCGAATCACTTGGTTAGGCTCGCCCTTGCCGCAATAGGGCGTGCCCATTACTTCCACTGTACTAGTGCTGCCCACGGCAGATAGCGAGCGCCAGAAGGTGGCGGAAATGCCCCTGTAATTGGGGTTCTTTAGCACATTGCCAAGCTTGCCATTGATAATTTCCTGACCATATTCGCAGCCGAACTGAAATTTATTGCGGGAATCATCAATCGACCAACTTACATTGGTTTTCATCATCACGCCCTTATCAATACCGGCAATCATATCTTCCAAGCTGGTGTTGCCCGCTTCAATATTTAAATTTGCCATGCGGTCAATGGGCGGTCTGTTCCATGAGCAGGCGCGAGAATTGGCAACGCCATCAATATTGGCGCGGGCTTGAGAAATCGCCCCGCCGAGTGGGCGTTTAAGTAAGCCAGCTTCAATGATAAATTGTTTTTCTGCGGGTGCGCCATCATCGTCAAAGGCGTAGCTGGCAAATTGCTCGGTGCGGTTGGGGTCAAAGGTGACATTGAGCAACGGCGAGCCGTATTGATATTTGCCAAACATATCAAGGGTAACGAAGCTGGTGCCAGCAAAATTGCGCTCATCGCCTAAAATACGATCCAGCTCCAGTGGATGCCCAATAGACTCATGAATTTGCAGCATCATTTGATCGGGCATTAAAATCACGTCCATCTTGCCCGTAGGGCAATTGGGGGCTTGTAGCAACTGTAATGCCTCTTCAGCGGTAGCGCGGCCTGCGCCAAAAAATCCGGAGCGCTCTAAAATTTCCAGCCCCCCCTGTTGGCAAAAGCCGTTATAGCGGCCACCAAATGAACGCGTTTGGGTGTCATTGGCATCGTGTGCGGTTACGGATAGCGCAGGCACCAAGAAATCAAAATTTTGGGCGATGCTCATGCCATCGGCAGTGATGTATAACTGCCGCGTTTGCGTGCTCCAAAGCGAGGCCGACCAATCAATGATGCGATCATCAAATTTACTTTTGGCTGATTCCGCAAGAAGTAATTCTATTTTTTCAGCAATCGTCAGCGTTGATAGTGCCTTGGCAACTGGCGAAACGTAGGCAGAAAATGCGGGGTTTGCCGGTTGGCTTAATTTTGGTAGCGTTAACTTTGAATAATCTGCCACGGCGCGGCCACGACTCAATTTAGCAAAATTTTGCGCCCGCCCAATTGCATCTTTAATGCCGGATTCCGTTAGATCACTGGTGGCGGCGTAGCCATAGCCACCTTGATGAATGACGGTAACCATGGCACCAAGGTCTACGCCTTTTTGCATCGGTTCGGCCACATTCTGGCGCACGCTTAATTGCTCAGTTGTTTCTTCAACAAAGCGCAGTGCGCAAAAATCAACAGCGGGTACTAATTTTTTGAAACTCGCTTCAAAAGACATTGTCATTATTTGCTTTCCATTCGCATCAAATTTGTTTTAATTTGGCAGTGCATTTGCATACACAGAGGCTTAAATTTTAGGTGCACTATTGTATAGCGCTTGCATGTGTAAATTGTGCACAATCGTAGCAGCGCTTTTAAGCGCTTCTCAAAAATACTCTCACATCATCGGCCAGAGCCTTCAAGCTTGGTTGATGCACATACATCATGTGCCCGGCTTCGTAATAGCGCACGGTGATATTTTCGGCGCGGCTTTCCGGCACTGCAAGTTGGTTAAAGCAGTAGTCTGACGCAAAATGAGGTGTCGCAAAATCATAATAGCCATTGCCTACAAATACTTTTAAATCGGGGTTAGCGGCCATCGCCTTGCGCAGGCTCTCTGAGACGCTGACGTATTTGTTCGTAAATTCATTCCAGCCCCATGTTAAATATAAGCCTGAAAGAGTGTGATAGGGCAGATCGCTTTCATAGCCTAAGTTAGCACGTACGTAGTGGTTAAAGGTGCTGGCATAGGGCCCTAAAATGGCCTGATAGGATGGGTCAGACTCAAAAGTCTCGCCGCTATCGTCGCGGTCAATTCCAGTAAACCGGCTATCGAGTCGGCCTACAGTCTTGCCTTCGCTGCGCAACAGTTCTTTTACAAACTTGGCAATATTGATGCGTAGCCGTGTAGCGCGAATATAGGCAGGGCTTAGACCGGTGTAGCGGGCAAGCTGCTTTACGGTTTCGGCTTGCGCTGTGGCAGATAATGCGCGGCCTTGAAATAGCGCAGCCGCGTAACTGCTGCTGGCATAGGCTTCTACTTCATCCAACAAGGCACGCAGGCTGCGTTTTTGTAAATCGGCGCTCAATTTACCGTGATACCACGCCGTGGCAGCATAGGTGGGCAAATACAGCACTGGCGGCAAATCATTGCCGTTATCAAACCGTAAATGGGAAAATTCCAGTGCGCACGAAATTAACATCACGCCGTTAATATACATGCCAAATTTTTCCTGCAGATAGCTGGATAGCCCCGCTGCACGGGTGGTTCCGTAACTTTCGCCAATCAAATATTTGCGGCTGTTCCAGCGCTTATTGCGCGCAATATAAAGCCGAATGAACTCGCCCACGCTTTCTAAATCGCGCTGATAGTTGTGGTATTCGCCCACTTTTTCTCCTTCCACCATGCGGCTAAAACCAGTGCCTACGGGGTCGATAAACACCAAATCAGTTTCGGTGAGCATGGTGTGTTCATTGTCCACGAGCTTATAGGGTGGGGCACCAGCATCACCTTTGCCCTCCATAAAAATACGTTGTGGCCCCGCAAAGCCCATGTGTAACCAAACCGAGGAGGAGCCTGGGCCGCCGTTGAATGAGAAAGTGATGGGGCGGGGTGTGGCACTAGCATTAGCAACGGTATAAGCCACAAAAAATATCTGCGCCCGTTTTTTTTCTGCTTGGGCTTCACCAGATTTTTCCCATTCTTCCTTCAATACCACCGTGCCGCAATCGGCGGTGTAATTGAGTGTGGTTTTACCAATTTTCAACTTGTGATGGGTTGTGGTGGTGTGGTCGGTTAACGCCAGAATAGCGGTGTTTACGGCAGTTGCGGTAGTTGCTGTAGTGGTAGCAGTTGTAGCAGTTGTAGCAGTCGTAGGTGCGCCCGAAGTCATTGTGAAAATCCTTTTTTTAGTGTTCTCTTAGTTTTTTGCCAATGCGGCAATGCCGTGTTCATCAAGTCTAACCAAATGCCACTCCGGCATGATGGCAGCGCCTAAGCTTTTGTAAAAATCGATGGCTGGCGTATTCCAATCCAGCACGCGCCATTCAAAGCGGCCACAGTCAAGGGCTTTTGCCTTGGCCGCTAAATGCAGCAACAGCGCCCGCCCGTGCCCGCCTCCGCGCCTATCGGGTTGCACATAAAGGTCTTCCAAATACATGCCGCGTTTGGTGAGGAAGGTTGAAAATGTAAAAAAATAGAGTGCCATGCCAAATATAGTTTTATCATCATCTTCGATCACCACGCATTGCGCTACTGGCTGCGCACCAAACAGGCTGGTCTGCAGCATAGCTACTGTGCCGGTGACGGCTGAAGATAGTTTTTCATATTCTGCCAATTCCTTAATCAGGCCAAAAATGGCAATGCAATCGGCGGGCACGGCATCGCGGATGTGGTGGGTAGGTATGCTCAAAATGTGTTTTTCCATGTGCGTAAAATTGCGAAAACATCGTGTGGGCTAGCGCTTAAGCTTGCTATAGGGACATTGGCTTTATGGGCGGCGGCAAGCTGTATAGCGTGAATGTGAGTGCGTAAAAAAGGGTTAGTTTCTAGTTCTAGTTTAAGCATGGAGGGCACGGTAGGTAAGCGTTTTTGGCGGCGTGCGTGCGAATAGGCGGCGCGGAGTTTTAAGGCCTGATTTTCAGGTTCTACCGCCTGCGCAAAGGCAATATTTGCCAAGGTATATTCATGGGCGCAATAGACGCGGGTATGTGGCGGTAGTGCGGCTAATTTTTGTAATGAGGTGTGCATTTGCAAAGGGGTGCCCTCAAACATACGGCCACAGCCGCAGCCAAATAGGGTATCGCCACAAAACACGGCGTCGAGGCTGGCGCAATAGTAGGCTAAATGCCCGATGGTGTGGCCGGGTACAGCGATGACTTGAAAATCCAAACCCAAGGCAGTTACGGTGTCATTTGCCGCTACTTTGTGATTGCTGATAGCTTGCGCTTCTTGGTGCGGCCCGTAGACGGGCAGGCGGCTAATTTCAGAACCATATTCCGCAGCAAGTGCTACTACACCACCAATGTGATCGTCATGGCGATGGGTGATTAAGATTGCCCGCAAGGTAAGTTTATTTTGCCGCAAATAGGCTGATACGGCGGCCGCATCTCCAGGATCAATTGCAATTGCGTCTACCTCGTTGTGGATGACCCACAAATAGTTATCTTGGAAAGCGGGTACGGGATGAATTAGAAACACTATTTTTGCGCTAAACTAAGGTATGGAAAATATAAGTTTACACCAGTGGTTCGATACGCCGCTGGGCCAGTTTTTATTACAACGGGAACAGCGCTGGCTGGATGCAAGCTTGTCTGATGTATTTGGCTACCATGCAGTGCAATTAGGGCTGCCTGAGCGTGATCTGCTGCGCGAATCGCGGATTCCCAGTAAGCTCGTCATTAATTCGTTCGCCACACCGTCCACCAGCATTGTTGCGGCTTTTGAAGCCTTGCCCATTGATGCGGAAAGTATTGATTTATGTGTATTGCCTCACGCATTGGAATTTTGCGTTAATCCGCATGAAATTTTACGCGAAGTGAATCGCATCATGATTCCCGAAGGCCGCATGGTGATTATTGGTTTTAATCCTTGGAGTTTATTTGGTGCGCGGCGTTTGTTTAATGCCGAAAATATACCGTGGAATGGCAGATTTATATCGCTGGTGCAAATGAAAGATTGGTTATCTTTATTGGGTTTTGAGGTATCTAGTGGCGATTTAGCCTGCTACCTGCCGCCGGTGCAAAGTCAGGCATGGATTGATAGGCTGCAGGGTGTGGAACGCACGGCAGCCCATTGGCTTGGTGTTACGGGTGCGGTGTATATGTTGCAAGCGGTAAAACGGGTTGAGGGCATGCGCTTGATAAAGCCTAAATGGGCAAGTGCTGCGCAACAAGATCGCAAACTTGCGGCCGTTGCACGACGACGCAGCAAAATTGTGCAAGTTAAATAATAAATTTAGTGAGAATAGGGTTGATGCTTCGATGGTAGAAATTTATGCAGACGGCGCGTGTAAAGGCAATCCCGGATTAGGCGGGTGGGGGGCGTTGCTACGCGCGGGCGAGGTTGAAAAAGAACTTTGCGGCGGCGAAGCCAATACCACCAATAACCGGATGGAAATGATGGCCGTGATTGAAGGCTTAAAAGCCTTGAAGCGCCCTGTACAAGTGGTGGTATTTACGGATTCTAAATATGTGCAAATGGGCATTAGTGAATGGATAACGAACTGGAAAGCCCGTGGTTGGCGCACGGCGGACAAAAAACCGGTAAAAAATGAAGATCTCTGGCGCTTGCTAGACGCCCAAGCGGCCACGCATAAAGTTGAGTGGCGCTGGGTTAAGGGGCATGCCGGTCATGAGGGTAATGAGCGTGCCGATGCGCTGGCTAATAAGGGTGTGGAAATTGCCCGCCGAAACTTAAAGGGATCATAAATAGCTATGCGGCAAATTTTTTTGGATACAGAAACCACAGGACTAGAAGCACATCTGGGTCATCGTATTGTTGAAGTGGCTTGTTTGGAAATGATTGACCGCAGGGTGACTAAAAAGACACTGCACCGCTATTTAAACCCGCAGCGTGAAATTGATGCGGGTGCGCAAAATGTGCATGGATTATCGCTAGAATTTTTGTCCGATAAACCGCTGTTTGCTGATATCGCGGATTCGTTGCTAGCCTTTATTGAAGGGGCAGAGTTGATTATCCATAACGCCCCCTTCGACGTCGGCTTTCTAAATGCAGAATTAACGCGCCTCAATAAACCGCGTATTGAGTCGGTGTGTAAAATTACCGATACCCTGAAGATGGCTCGGGATCTAAATCCTGGTAAAAAATCTAATTTGAATGCGCTTTGTGAGCGCTACGAAGTTGACAATACTGCACGTACCTTTCATGGTGCGCTGTTGGATGCGCAGCTCTTGGCCGAGGTTTATATCGCCATGACGCGGGGTCAGGAAAGCTTAAGCATTACCCATGCGGGTGAGGGCGCGGGTGTTGCCGCAGATGGGTTGCAGAAATACCCGCGACCCACTAATTTGCGGGTGTTGGCGGCAACGCCAGAAGAGTTGGCAGCACACACCGCGATGCTTGAGGGTATAGGCAAAGCAACGGTATGGTTTAAAAATTCACGATAGTTTAATTGATAATTTTGTTGGTTTGCGTGAGCATAAAATTGGTGGAATTACATGTGTAGGCGCGACGAAATAATTAATTTTGGAGTGTGTGAATGAATGAGCAAACCAACCATGCCGCAATGGTGCGCAGTATTACGTTTATTGCTGGCTTGGCCGCAATGGTGGTGGCCTTGGCGATTCCGACCATTTATTTTGAAGTCAGCCGCAGCAGCCTAAGCGCTGCTGCAGCGGCCGATGCTGAACAGTTAGCCCGCGCCACCACCCGCTTCATCACTGAAAATCCCGCGAGCTGGCAAACGCAAAAAAGCCGCCTGCTTGATTTGATCGGCGGCCCAACGCTCGATTTTAATCAGAGCGCTACGCTTGTTGATAGTCAATCACGGACGATAGTGTCCACCCACGCCAGCGTACCAGCGCCGTTACTGACGCTGCGTGAAAAGGTGTCCATTGGGGGGGCTGAGTTAGCGGAAATTGATCGTCGCGTTTCCTTGCGGCCACTTTTAGAGCGTACCGCCTTACTCGCGCTGGTGAGTATGCTTTTAGGCATTGCGATTTATTTAGTGCTTAAAGTGCTGCCGCTACGCGCATTAGAACGCACCATAGCCGACCTAGAAGAAGAACGCCTGCGGGTGAAGCGCCACGGCGAAGATGTAGAGCTTGCCAATGCAAAATTATCGGCCGCCAATCTGCAGTTAGGCAATGTTAATTCGGCAGCGGAAGCCGCGAACGCCGAGCTTGCCGAGGCAAACTTGGCACTCTTTGAAGCAAATCGCGAAACCTTAGCGGCAGTAGAAGCAAAATCACTTTTCCTAGCTACCATGAGCCACGAAATTCGCACGCCAATGAATGGCGTTATCGGCATGACGGAATTGCTATTAGATACTGAGCTGGATGCCGAGCAGCGTGAATTTGCCGACAATATTCGGATTAGCGGTGACGCTTTATTGCGCGTCATTAACGATATTTTAGATTTCTCTAAAATTGAATCCGGACACGTGGAACTGGAGTCTCGCCCTACTGAAATTGCCAGAGTCATCGAAGACGTGTTCAACATCATGAGCGCGAAGGCGCGGGAGAAAAATTTAGAGCTGCTGTATCTCGTTAAAGCGCCAGTACCGGCATTTATTATTGCGGACACAGCGCGTTTGCAGCAAATTTTGCTCAACCTCGTTTCTAACGCTATCAAGTTTACGCCGCAGGGGCAGGTTGTCATTACGGTAACGGCGCTAGCGGACAAGGTTGGCGATAAGAGCGATGATCAAAAAACGCGCATACTATTTGCGGTAAAAGATTCAGGCATCGGCATTCCCGAAGATAAGCAATTTCGGCTATTTCAACCGTTCTCACAGGTGGATAGTTCGACATCGCGGCGCTACGGCGGCACGGGATTGGGCTTGGCAATTTGTCGGCGGCTGTGTGAGTTAATGGGCGGCAGTATTGGTGTTAACAGCGGTGCCATTCTGCCATCAGGCCAAATGGAAGCTGGTGCGGAGTTTTTCTTCGATATTCGCGTTAAAGCAGCGCCAGTGGAGCCGCGCAACTACCTAGCGCAGCCCCATGCGGGGGTGCGTGGTAAGCGCGTTATGGTAATTGACGATAGCCCCGCAAATCGCGAAGTGCTGGCGGCTTATTGTGCGCATTGGGGCTTGGTCGCCAGTCAGTTTGGCTCAGCGGCGGAAGCCCTAGATAGCCTGCGCGTAGGGATGGTATTTGATAGCGCCATTGTTGATGCGCAAATGCCAGAAATAAGCGGGGTGGAATTTGCCATGCGTGCCAAGCTACTGTTAAGTAGCCTGAATATGAAGCCCATGCCCATGCTGCTATTGCAAGCAAGCTCGGGAGATGAAAAAATTGAAATGCCCGAATTGTTTACCCAAATTCTTGGTAAGCCCCTAAAACCGGCCACCCTACTTGAAGCCCTAACGACGGCGCTCACTATCGCGCCACCACCACTGCCAGTAACCACCATGCAACGCACGATGGATAGCGGCCTTGCTGCCCGCCTGCCCTTGCGCATATTGGCTGCAGAAGATAACGAGATGAACCAGCTGGTAGCGACGCGTATTTTTGAGCGGCTGGGCTATACCATTGATACCGCAGTGAACGGCAAATTGGCCGCAGAAGCCTGTTTAGCCAAGGTTTACGATATCGTCTTTATGGACGTACAAATGCCGGTAATGGATGGCCTTGCCGCCACCAGACTCATCCGTGATCAATCCAAACGCATCGGCAAACCCATCATCATCGCCCTAACTGCAGACGCCATGCCAGAAGATCGCGATAAATGTATGCGCGCAGGAATGGATGACTATTTATCCAAGCCGATAAGCTCCAAGCGTTTGACGGATATGCTTGAAAAACATGGGCCTAATGCGTTGCGGTGATACCTTGGTGAGCGAAGGTGCTGAACGTAGGGGCGAATAATCATTCGCCCTTAATGCAAATTGAGAGCGCGTGCAGGAACTCAGACGATTAATTATTCTCCTACTTTTGCGCAGCAAGATCTTTTTCAATAGCCTTAAGGAAATTAGCGCTCGACCATTCTAAGTTTCTTACTTCGATGCTGGGTTTATAAAACGCGCCGTTTCCACGTGCGCGATGTACACATAGTTTTACGGGCAGAATCACCTGCGCCATTTTTGAGGGTAAAGGTTCGGTGCGTATTTCCATATAGGTGGAATCGACCGAGCTTGGCGATGCACTAAAGTTTTTACCTACGGTAAGCCATTTTTTGAACGCAAATATCTAATATCTTCACGTCAATAAATAGTGTATCACGGTTGAAAAACGGCACGACAGCAATTCGTTCAATAAACAATTGGCAGGTTTTCTTCTGCGTTTGCTGCGGCACCTTTACGTTTTGATGGCCATTTAAGCCAAGGATACGGAATCAACCAATAATCACTACGCACAACAATGGGCTGTAGTGATCACCCCCGCTATCCAGCCCTCAATAGCAAGGCGTTGAGCGGTGGGTGATGTTGGTACCGCACAATGCGGCATTCCCCAATTTATTGCCCGTTCCTGCCATGCCATTGCCGCTTGCATTACGCATAAAATAGCGTCTACGCTATCGCCAGAGGCATCGGTGAGTGCTTGTTTAGTAACGTCTGGCGTTAACACTATGCGGGGTAGTTGCAGTTGCGCACCATCTTCAACTGGCGTGAGCAGATTGGTTATTAGCGTTTCTCTGGCTCGGCTGCGTTGGCTGTCTTGTTTGGCAACATCATCGCTTTTATAGCTTTTATTGCCGATGAGGGCGCGGGCGAGGTAGCCGGGATAGGCTTCCAGCGCCGTGCCGGATGCGCTGGGGCGGTGCCGTAATCCCGGTATATTAATGTCGCGTGCAGCTAGGCGGGGAGCGCCCTCTAGCAGCATATAGAGTACGGGTGGGTTTACCCATTTCATTGATGAGCTGGCACCTGCGGCGATGTCGCAGAGGCGGTGGGCGAATTTATTGCCCATTTCGCGGCTATCGCAAAAGGCTTTGCTGTAGCCGCGCAATTGTTCGCGGGTGTGGGTGCTTAGCGTTTGCATCAGTGTTTCCCAATGCGTCGGCCAGCCTAAGTGTTGTATGTACTCTTGCGGCAGGCTAAAAGGGAAATCAAAGCCCGCAACCCATGGTGCTGGGTTATCCAACCATGCTTCAAAACCGGCTAATGAGGTTGTGGTTTCAAGCCCGTAAACATTTAATTGACCATCGGCTAAAAACCTTGCTAAGGCTCTAATGATAGGCTTTTTCGGGGTGGGGCGGCTGGTAAAGTCGACGCCAAAAAAGAGGGGGTCTGTTGTTCCCATTTCAGGCAGCTCAGGCTTGATGTTGCGCTGGATTTTGCGCCGGATTTTGCGCTATAGCCCAGCATATATGTTCGCGTAAGTTTTCGTCGGCATCGTTGGCGCGGTCTTGCAGGGCGTGCAAAATTTCCGCGCGTTTAGTAGCTGCCAAGGTGCTATCGCTTAGCGCATTACCTAAGCCTACCGCTATATTGCGCAAAAATTGGGTATGACCAATACGTTTTATCGCGCTGCCTGCAAAGCGTGTTTCAAACTGTGCGGCGGTCCAGCTAAATAGCTTGAGTAGATCAATATTATCTAAGCCGTGGCGGATGGCGAAATCGGCCTCTAGAGTAGGTTTGGCATATTTGTTCCAAGGGCAGACTAGTTGGCAATCATCGCAGCCGTAAATTCTATTGCCAATCGCCCGTCGAAACTCAAGCGGAATCGCGCCCTTGTGTTCGATGGTGAGATACGATATACAGCGCCGCGCGTCGAGCTTATAAGGCGCGGTGATGGCTTGGGTGGGGCAAATATCGATGCACTTGCGACAGGAGCCGCAGTGATCGCTCGTCACCGTATCAGCCACCAAGGGTAAGTTGGTAAATAATTCGCCTAGAAAGAAGTGTGAGCCAGCTTCCCGCGCTAATAGCAGAGTGTGCTTGCCGCGCCAGCCTATGCCAGCTTTGCGGGCAAGCGCTACTTCCATCACCGGCGCGCTATCGGTAAATACACGGTATTGCACATCATTGACCACCGTTTCAATACGGGTGGCGAGTTTTTGCAGTTTGGCACGCAGCACTTTGTGATAATCGCGCCCTAGGGCGTAGCGCGATAAAAATGCCTTATCGCTTGCTGCCATCACCTGCCAGCTATCCGCAGCGGCGGGGGGGGTGTAATCAAGCCGTACGGAAATAATACGCAGGGTGCCCGGCACCAGCTGCGCAGGGTCGGCGCGAAGCATGCCGTGCCTTAACATATAATCCATGCTGCCGTGCCGCCCTTCCTGCAAATACTGTTGTAGCCCGAGCGCTTCGGTGTGCAAATCGGTATCGCTAATGCCCACGGCTTGAAAGCCGAGCTCTTGCGCCCACGTTTTAATTGTGGCGGTGAGCGCTGCAAAATCTGTGTGGGTAGTATCTGTGTTCATATTATGTAGATGTAATTTATATTGAGATTACCTTGAATTCCACGCCAATTTCTACTGCATCTTTATTTTTAGCGAACCCCGATGCCACTGATGCAATTGGCCGGGCTTTGGCGCAGGCGCTGCAGCCAGGCATGGTGATTTATTTAGAGGGTCCATTGGGTGCGGGAAAAACCGCAATTGCGCGGGCATTGTTGCGTCAACTGGGGGTGGAAGGCACCATAAAAAGCCCTACTTATACATTAGTTGAACTTTATGTAGTTTCTAGGTTATCATTGTATCACTTTGATTTTTATAGACTTCAGGATCCGGAAGAGTGGCTTGAAGCAGGTTTGCGGGATTATTTCAACCCAACGTCAATTTGTTTGGTTGAATGGCCTGATAAAGCAGGTGAAAGTCTTCCATTAGCCGATATTGTGCTTAAGTTGGCGTTGGAAAATGAGGGCAGACAGCTACAAATGCTGTGCAATACCAAGATGGGGCAGGCATGTATAAATTTGGCGCTAAAGAGCTTAATACAACAGGAGCAACGCCCGCCAACCACTTAAATATTGTGGTTGCGGATGGTGCTGCGTCTGCTGTGTTGCAAAAAGTATTAGCCAGCCTTTGTACCAATTGCCTATTGCAGCGCGGCTTATTAGCCGTGTTTTTATGTACCGTCGCCGGAATTGGTTTTGCCGCATCTATCGCAACCACTACTGCAACCACTATTTCTGCCACCCGCATTTGGCCCGCACCTATTTATACGCGCGTTACTTTCGAAGCGCCCACGGCTATTTCGCACCAAATGCTGCTGCTACAAAATCCCGCACGTTTGGTGGTGGATATTGAGACCGCTGAAATAACGCCAGAGCTTGCTGCCTTAGCGCAGCGGGTGCGTGAGAATGATCCTTACATTAAACAAATTCGGGTGGCACGCAATAAGCCAGGCACCGTACGCGTGGTGTTGGATTTAAAGAGCAATGTAAAGCCATCGCTATTTACCTTGGCACCTGCTGGTGAATACAAGCACCGCCTAATTTTAGACGTGTATCCACTAAATCCAGTAGACCCGATGGCGGAAATGTTCGCGGCAAAAACTGGTGATAGAGGTCTTGAAAAGAGCCTTGATAAGCTTCCTGAAATAGCTGTAAAACCCCTAAATACAGCTGTTTCCAATATGCCAAGTCATGTTGCATCCGAAGTAAAAAGTGCAGTCACCACAGCTTCAGTTAGCACCAGTTCAGCAGCGCCTCTAAAACAAACGGGAATGCCTCCGGCTATTGTAAAGCCGGAGGCAAAACCTGTGGTTGCGCAGGTTGCCGCAGTTGAACCGAAGGTAAGGGATACGATAGCCAAAGTCACTGTTGTGCCACCAATAGTAAGTGCTGCAGCGGCTATTAAACCATCGCCTGCAGCGGCGCTTAAACCATCACCGATTGACGTTGCCGCGAAAGAAAAAGCGAACGAAAAAGCCCTCCACGCTGCTTCCTTGAAAACCGCGCAAAGCACTGCCAAAGCGCAGTTAGCGGCTAATTTAGTGAGTAATTCGCTACGGCAAATTATTATTGTGATCGACGCTGGTCACGGTGGCGAAGACCCCGGTGCGAGTGGCCGTAAAGGTACCAAAGAAAAAGACGTCACCTTGGCCATCGCACGTAAATTGAAAGAAAAAATCGACGCACAACCCAATATGCAAGCAGTGTTGACGCGCGATGATGATTATTTTATTGCGCTACACGAAAGAGTAAACATCGCCCGTAGCGTGCAGGCAGATCTATTTGTGAGTATTCATGCGGATGCTTTTGTGCGACCGGATGCCAATGGTGCCAGTGTTTTTGCGTTGTCTGAAGGTGGGGCAACATCGGCCGCAGCGCGCTGGCTGGCCGCGCGCGAGAATGAAGCTGATTTAATCGGTGGCGTAAATTTAAGCGGTGAAGATCCGTATTTAGCAAAAACCCTGCTTGATCTTTCGCAGACGGCCTCAATCAACGATAGCTTAAAGCTCGGTAAAGCGGTGCTGGCGGAAATAGGCGGCATTAATCGATTACATAAGGCCAGTGTGCAGCAAGCGGGTTTTGCGGTATTGAAAGCGCCAGATATCCCCTCAATATTAGTAGAAACTGCATTTATTTCTAACCCCGATGAAGAAAAGCGCTTAAAAGATAAATCATACCAAGGCAAATTAGCCAATGCCATTACCGAGGGCATAGTGCGCTACTTTGAAAAAAATCCACCCTTGGCACGTACAGCGACGGTCGCTTCCAACGATAGACTAAATTAGTTTTTACGCGTGACGGCAATCGCTACCGATACTGCGGCGCATATCTTGGTTTTGGAAGCTCTCACCTTAGCCACCTGCCCCGCAGAAAATGAAACCCGCATCGGTGGCTGGGTATTGCGCAGCAGTCAATCGAACGTGATGCGTGCTAATACCATCACCATATTTGCCGATGCACCACTAACCGATAGCACCCAGAGCGTATTTAATGAACGGCTGGAAACTTGCGTCCAATGGTATGCGCAACAAGGTAAAAAAATTTACTTTAGAATTAGTGATCACCCCACGGCAATGGCTGTAGATAGGGCGTTGGCAGAGCACGGCTACGTGATGTATGGCGCTACGCAAGTAATGGAAATTGTTGATCTATTCAGCACAGCGTTAAATACCACTACAGGGCATTGGCAAGCACAGCCCGTTGATGCAGGCGACGCCACACAATGGCGCATGCTTACCCGTAGTGAGTCTGCAGCCACAGCAACGCGTGAAGCGCACGCCGCGCGATTGTATGGGCAGGAGCCGGAGCATGAGCAGGAGCAAAACAGTGCGGCTACCGCAATGCAAACGTGGCTCGATAGCATTATTGCAGCGGCTGGCGTTCAAGATACTGCCACCCCGGTGCAACTGCCCCGCAAAACCTATGCTTGTGCCATTTATGATGCACAGCAAACGCAAATTGCCTCAGGCGTTGCCCGCACCTGCGGCACCTATGTGGGACTTTTTAATATTTATACAGTGCCCGAATATAGAGGGCAGGGTTGCGGAAAAATAATTACACAAAGCCTACTGGAATGGGCGCGCACAGCAGGTGCAACGGCCGCTTTTTTACAAGTGGAAACCGAAAATCAAGCTGCCATTAATATGTACGCACGGCTTGGATTTGTAGCGGCTTATCAATATCACTATCGACGCCGGCGTGAGTAGGGGGCACCCCGTGGCCGGCATGTACAAATATCGCCGTGTAGGGGCACGGTATGCCGTGCCCAAACGGTGAAAATATGACGGCTGTACATGCGCATGGGATGCCGTGCGGTGCCTCCAACCCTGACAGGCTGCTAGCCTAAAAACCCTAAATTCATAGTTGGAAAACGGCTGATATTGGGCAGTACAGTTTCAAGTTGTGCGGGGGTGACGCCGAACCATAGTGCCAAGGTAGATGCGTATTCATCAACTGAAGTGCTTGGTAATAGCCGCCCTTGGCCTACATCTTCGGGGCCTTTTAATACCGCTTCGGGCATGGTGCCGTAGATGCGATTGCCTTTTACCGCACCGCCTACAATAAAGTGATGCCCACCCCAGCCATGATCGGAACCACGGCCATTAGACTGTAATGCGCGTCCAAAATCAGAGGCTGTGAAGCTGGTTACTTTTTGGGCTACGCCAAGCTCTATTGTGGCGGCGTGAAACGCGGCCAGCGCTTCTGATAGTTCGCGTAGACGCAAAGCGTGATCGACAATTAAATTATCGTGAAAATCATAGCCGCCCGCGCTCACATAGAATATTTGGCGGGTTTGACCAAGGGCTTGGCGCGCGCCTATCATTCGCGCCGTCATCTTCAATTGTGCGCCTAACTTGGTGTTGGGAAAAACCGTATTTACGGTGACGTTTGCCAGCGCCGCAGACACTATGGCCTCCGATGCAATTGCCCGCGCTGCCGTTTTATTGAGTTGTTTTTCGAGCAAATGGGTGCGCGGTTCGGTAAGTAATTGCCGTAGTGCAGCACCGGCTTTAGCGCTGCCCATGACGGTGCCTAAATCATCTACCTTGATAGCGCCTTGGGTGGAGAGCTGATATTGAATAGTTTGTGCACCAGTTTGAATGACGTTATTACCCGCTATCGACATGCAAATGGAGAGTGCACTATTATTGAAGGCCGGTGCGATTAAATCACCGGCACGGCCTAGCCAACCACTTTGCGAGACGCGATTGGGCAAGCCAGTTTGCCATGAGTTAGCTTGATCAGAGTGGGAAAATAATTGATAGGGCAGGGCGACGGTGGGGTTGCCGTTATTCCATTGCGCTAGGCTAGTGGGTTGCACTAAAGTGCCGACGTTTGCCAATATAGCGCATTGGCCTGCATCAAACAGGCTTTTAAGGCCGCTAAGTTCAGAAGGCATGGCAAGAGCGGTACCGCTATAGCCTAGTGGCGCCAAGGCGCTCAATTTTGCTTGTGGTAGGGTGAGGGTAAGCCGCGCCGCTGCATAGCGTTGATAGGCGGCACCGTTGAGCGGCACGATGGTGTTGGATTGATCATTACCACCGTTTAAAAATACGCATACCAAGGCTTTGTAATCCGCGTTGTCGCTACTGGTGTTTTGCGCAGCGGCGCTACCGACCAGCGCTAGGTTAGCGGCGAAAGGCGAGACTGCTGCGATAGCGCCAAACTGTTTTAAAAACTGCCGCCGAATTTTGTGGGTTTGAATCATCATTTTTGCACCACAAATTCTGGCGATGCCATCATCAGGCCAATGGCGGCCGATACCCGATTTTCGCGCCAGCTGTAGTTGCCCACTGCGCTGCCCACCGTGATATCGGCAACGGCATCGCCAAT
>JANMDR010000004.1:0-3439 GCA_031376425.1 Betaproteobacteria bacterium | reverse complement strand
TCAATGGCCATATTGAGCCGTGCTTTAAGGCTGGCACCGCTAAAATTGATGGCGCGACCCTTGGCAAATAAACCAATGGCGCCGGTGGCTTGCATGCGCGTCCCTTGCATGGGCGCGCCCTGCGCACCTAGGTGCTGCACGATCAAATCAGCGGTTGCATCTTTGTCGTTGCGACCGATGAAAATTGACCCTACGTTTTGCGCAGTTCCGGCTTGAATGCTGACGCCACGCAATTGATTGTCGAGCGAGATAAATTGGGTGTCTTGGGCTGATTGCAGTTGAAAGGTGTCGTCGCTGGCGGTATTGGTGGTATTGGTGGCACCGCTGGCGCGGATACTACTGCCAACTAAATAAATATTGGCTGCCGATTTTACACTGCCACCTTCAATATTGATTTGACCATCGGTTTGAATGAAGAAGTCGCCCACTGTAGTCGTGGCCATTCCCGCATGGCGCACCCCTGCTCCTTTGTCGGTAACGAGGAGTTCTATTTTACCGGCGCGGAGTGAGCCTTGTGCAGTCACATCCACCACGACACCTTGGGCTTCAACGGGTTTGTCTGGCGCGGCGTAGGAAGCCCATGGGGTGCGGTCATCAATGGGGGATACTGAGCCATCAAATTGCGCGGTGTTGCTGCCAACAACCGCACGTAACCCTGCTGCGGGTTGGGTAGTGGTGTTTTCTACCATGCCGTTGATTCTGAGGGTTTTAGCGATGAGCTCTAAACTATTGAAAGCACCCGTTAAGCCTTCTGGGCCAATTTCTAAATGCCCACCAGAGATACCTACACGTACATCACGGCGCAACACACCGGGGATAGGTTCGGAATCGATAAGTTTGACCGCCCCTGTGGCTAAGGCGACTGAGCCAGTATTGACGAACCGACCGCCATTGACGGTGATGCCATTGGGATTGGCGATAACCAGATTAGCACGAGGACCAAGGATGCTGATTTCCCCGGCAATTAAACTGGGGTTGGTGCTGGTAACTTCAGCGACGATGAGGCGGGCTTGTTGGGTTAGATTATTGAAGTCTAGCCCCGCTTTGTTGACATTGAAGTCGGTGAAGGTATTGTGGCTCACCCGATTAGCTGATACCGGTGCGGCGATATCAACGCGTACTCGGCCATTGGCTGCCGTGGTGACGGTGGTGGCGGTTTTACCATCGGTGTTGACTTGGGCATAGGCCGTGGTGGTAGCACCACTGAATACCATCGCAATAGCTGCGGTAAGAATTGAAACTGGATTAGCCGGAGCTGAGCGCATAAGGTGGATATCGTTTTTGACGGAAGGTTGGGAAGATGGGAAAGTAGGCTAAGCGCATTGATGAATTAGCAACGCACCTGCGTTATTTAAACCGCATACTGTAATCAAGAGACGTGAGCATGATGCGCACCAAGGCGCGGCGACGCAGATCGCCGGCATCCGTTGGTGCGTCGCGTAGATAGTTGAGCACCTGTTGGTATTCACTTGGTACTGTATCGCCAAAGGCGCGTTGATAGATACAGTAAAAGAAACTGAGCAGCGCCGTTTCATTAATGGTTAGACCGCTCGCCTTACCGACAGTATTAATCTGCGGTGCGAGTTGCACCATCACCTCAGCACGGGTAATTTTACCAGCTACTAAGTCATTGGCAAGGCGTTTGGCGAGGGCATAGTTGGATGCATTAGTATTATCCCCTGTGGCCGTAATCGCCGCAACACCGGCAATACGCGCATTGATTTCAATAGGAAAACGATCATCGTTAAATCCTTTAAACGTGAACGCGGTATCCAGCGCTAAACTATTAGCTAACTGTAACGCACCCTGCGTCCGTATCTTTGCCACTTGCGTGCGGTACTCTGCCAGTGTCGGTGGACGACCCAAGTAGAGTAGATACATTTGCACCACCAAGCCGCCACTATTTTGATATTCCCCACTGGCAAAGTGGTTCATCACCAAATTTACCTTATCGTTGAGCGGATCTGTCGTGCTGCTAAATGTTGCCAAAGCAACAGCAAGTGCCGCATCATCAATTTCACGGTTATAAAAATCGCGCGTTTGCTGACGGATAAAGGCAACCCCATCGCTCATGACATCATTGTCGCGCACGGCAATGTAGGTGGTGGTCGGATATTTTGGATGGGTGTTTAGCAATGTTTCTACATCGTCACTCACTCCGTCATTATCGGTATCCACCCCTGAGCTACCCACCCCTTTTAGACTGATGGTGAGTCGTGGCGCAAACTCTTGCTGTGGCACTAAGGTGACGCTGCCAGTCTTGGCTCCTAGTGTGGTAGGCGCAAAGCGGATATTGACGGTGCAAGACCCATTAGGTGCTACCGTGCCACCGCTTACGCAAGATCCTGCAGGGCTGATAGACGCCGCTGGGTTGGTGAGGCTAAATTCAGCGCTGGTATTAGTGCCGCCAAGCACCACGGCGGGTGTCTTCAAAGTGACTGGATAGCTTAAGGTATTGCGGTAAATAATGGCCTTGGTGGCACCATCATCTTTTTTAACTAAAGAGAAATCCAGCGTCGCCGTAAGCTGTTCGGCTACGGTGGGCTTGGCCTGCGGGAAACGGAACTGGTATTGATATGACTCCAACACCCGTTGGGCTAATAACTTGCGCCAATAATCAGGGGCTTGACCCGCAGGAATCGGCGCTTTAAAGGTTGATTCCATCCACGTGTTATAGTCGGCCACACTAATGAATTCGTTGCGCTGGTTCATATAGAGCGACATCAAGGTCACTTGATTTAGGGTGTGATTAATAAATAACTCGTATTGCGCTACGTTGAGCAACATCTGCGCCCGTGCGGTTGCCTTTGGCGGCTTTTCTGCCATGCTGGCGGCACTAGTAGCATTGGCTAAGGTATTAGCCCAGACCGCAAAGTCCTCACGCAGTTTTACGTTAACAGCAGCGCTTACATAAGGGATAGCGTCTACTTTAGCGCGTAGTCGCGCTACGAAGTCGGCTTCACTTAAACTATCTAGTGCAGGCGTGGCCGGATTGCTAGCTTGGGCGGCAACTTCTCGCGCAATGCCTAAGCGTGGCGCTAACACATTGGCCGCGTCGGCTGGAGTAAACGGGGTGCCTGCTAACGCCGCCACATGTTTGCGGTATTCCGCCAGCAGCGGTACGCGGTTTTGCCCAGCATCGTAGAGACGAACAATAAGACCGCCGTCGGCCTCGTATTCAGGCGTTTTAAGGATGTTGACCAAATAGTTGATACGGTTAGTGAACGGGTCAATATTGTTTGGGAATTGATTGAATTGGGTGTCTATTTCCGCGTCGGTAATTTCTCGACCTAGGGTGTCGCGATAGACTTGGCGGATGAAGAGCGCATCATCGGTAAAGACGTTATTGTCTTTAACCAAAGGATTGGTGCCGCCTGCGAGTTCGGCGGCATCATATGCCCCATCGCAGTCGGTGTCTACATAGCCATTGGCTTTGCAT